>PWGV01000136.1 GCA_003554585.1 Halobacteroidaceae bacterium
CCGAAAAAAATAGCGAAATATTGGTAAAGGAAACCTTTACTATACTTCGCTTAAAAGTCGAGAATCTTTTATGATTATATCACATCCCCGCCTTTTGAGTCAAAAATCAGGCGTAGGGGTCGATCAAACCGTAATTTCCATCTTTCCTTCGATAAACTACATTAAAGTCGTCGGTCTCGGCATTGGAGAAAACAAAGAAGTCATGCCCCAGAAGGTTCATCTGCATTACAGCTTCTTCCACGCTCATGGGCTTTACAGCAAACCGCTTGACCTTTACAATCTTGTTTTCGATATCGTCCTCTTCTGTCTCATCGCTCTCAAAGGAAAGGGAAAACTCTTCTTTGTCACGGAGGTTGCGGTTGATCCTGGTTTTGTATTTCCGGATCTGCCGCTCGATTTTTTCTACAACTCCGTCAATTGAAGCGTACATATCTCCAGTTTCTTCCTCGCCCCGCAAAATAAGTCCGTCCACAAAAGCAGTCACCTCTACTTGATGGCGTTCCTTTTCCACCCCCAAGGAGACCTGGGCGTCAATCGAAGCATTTTCAAAATACTTGCCTATTCGGCCCACTTTCTCCTCAACGTAATCCTTTAAAGCATTGGTCAGCTCTATGTTCTTACCTCGGGTAGAAATTTTCATCCCACCATCTCCCTTCATTACTTCTTTTTAATTAATTCAACATTTTCTTTCTTAATTCCTGCCAGAAAAAAATTCCTTCCGGAAATTAAAAACCTCGCTCTCTCAAGCGAGGTTTATTGCCCACTTATACTTTAGTTACGTTAGAAGCCTGTGGACCGCGGTCTCCCTCTACGATTTCAAACTCAACTTCCTGGCCATCGTCAAGAGTCTTGAACCCTTCTTCCTGGATAGCGGAGAAATGGACAAAGACGTCGTCCCCGTCCTCCCGCTCGATAAATCCGAAACCCTTCTCCGCATTAAACCATTTTACTTGTCCTCTGTAAAGCATTTTTATACATTCCCCCTAAATATTGTTTCCGATAAGCGGGAGGCTTATCAAGGGTAACTATAACATACTCGGGGGAACCTGTCAAATGTTTTTTATCGGCTCAATGCAAGGATCCGTTCTGATGGATATTCATTTCGAAGGTCTCCAGACCAGGAAACCCCCACCAACAGGGACCTGGGATGGCTGGATAAAAGAGGCAATTCCAGGAAAAAAGCGGTTTCTCGGGCCAGGGCTTTTTCCAGGAAATCATTACTCCCCGGGCTAACCGCTTTTCCCTTCAATCCCCGCAAACGGTAATCCAAAACCAGCAACCGGGCCAGGGGGTTAAGCAGCTCTACCTTACCATGTGCCACCTCCTTTAAAAGATCGGGAAGGATCCCTTCCATAAAAAGGATCCCCGGACCCAACCCCGAAAAAGAAAGCCCCTCCAGACAAGAGGGGCAAAAAGGAATAATTTCATCATTATTATTAGGCCGTCCGCAAAACAAACATTTGCTTGTTTTCGGGAAAAACAAATCGATCATTAAATCACCACTGCATTAGCTGCCTTACATCCTCACCATTAAGCTTGTACCGGATCTGGTTGATTTTGCGCCGGGACCGTTGCAAAGCATTATCTACTGTTTTTATACTGCTGTTGAGTTCCCGGGAGATTTCCTGGTAGGTTTTGTTATCAAGATAGGATATGAATACCTTCCATTCCAGCGGGGTTAGCATTTCCCTCAGGGTGGTTGAAACTTCTTTAATTAATTCCTGGTTAATTATTTCATTTTCCGGATCAATTCTATCGTCGGCAATTACTTCCTGGAGAGTTCGACCACTGTTTTCCTCCCTGCCGTATTTTAACTGCTTGTCAATCGAGGTGAAAGTGTTGAGTGGAATATGTTTCTGGCGGTTGGCAGTTTTTACCGCCGATATTAAATGACGGTAAACACAGATATGTGCAAAACCCCTGAAAGAAGCTTCCCGGTCAAACTGAAAGTCCCGAATGGCTTTATAGAGACCAACCAGTCCTTCCTGTACAACATCGTCCTTGTCCAGCCCTTTGATGTAAAAAACCTTGGCCTTGGAGTAAACAATGTCAATATGCCTCTTAAGTAGGTACTCCATTGCCTCACCATTTCCTTGCTGAGCCATCAAAATTACCTGAGTTTCTGCTAGCCCCGCAAAGCTTCCCCTCATAGACATTCCCCCACCTCTTTTTTTCATAAATTAAGTATATCACAAAGCAGAAACAAGGTCAAAACTCATTTTTCCAGAAGAATTCTGAAATCATAACCTTTTTCCCAGACAGCATTGATAATATCAGGTAAAGCGTTAGCAGTAGAAAGCTTACAATGAAAAAGGATTACGGCTCCCGGTTCTATTTCTCGAAGGATTTGATCAACCATTACCCTGGCTCCGGGTTTATTAAAATCTTGGGTATCAATTGTCCACCAGGCAAGCTGCAGGCCCATTTCGTGATAAATATCACGCAATTCAGGACTCCAGCCTCCATAGGGAGGCCTGAAAAGCACGGGGTCAACACCCATTATTACCCGGAAGGCATTCTGGGTAAGTTCCAGTTCATGGCGCATGGCCCTGGAGGATAAATTGGGCATTAGGGAATGGGTAAAAGAATGATTCCCCACCTGATGACCCTGCGCAACAATTCTCTTTGCTACCCCGGGGTTTTTTAAAATATTCTCTCCAACTAAGAAAAAGGTTCCTTTTATATTGTAAGCATCGAGAACATCCAGAATATAGGGTGTTCCCTCGTTCGGCCCATCATCAAAAGTCAGGTGAACTAAAGGTGGGTTTTCTTTTTCCGGAGGCCGGGGAAGCTGCAGATCAATTGAAAGATTTTGATAATGTAAAAAGCCGGCTCCCCTTTCCGGGAACCAGTTCAAATCCCCGTTTATAGCAATGGCCAGTTCCACAACAGGAACATAAAAAGTCCCGGCAAAAAGTTCGCCCTCAATTCCCCGGTTCCCGATATAGGCTTTTTTTTCAATTGCGTTCCAGTGAAGAGGCAGGCCAAAAAACTCTGTAACCGGCCGAAGAGGCAGATATAACTCATCGGAAAGAGGAAGCAGGGTTTTTTCCATGACCGAATCAGTTCTGGCTGCTCCCACCCCTGAAAAGAGAAGGATAAGTAGAAAAAAACAAATCAGATTCCTCCTCATTTAACTCCACACCTCTCCCTTGAGTTTAAAATAGGGGCCAATCTAAATCTCCCCTGATAATCATGTAAAGAATATAAATTAATAACAAATTAAAAATCAGAAACAGCCCGTGTTCAATTATTCCCCAGTCCCGAGAAGGGTTTTGTTGTTTCTGGTTTTTCCCTTTCTTCTTCCGTCCCATTTCCTCCTCCTTCTAGACACAAGAAGGGAGCTGCTGCTCCCTTCCCTTAAAACCTGGTCCGCAATCCAAGCATAATGCTCCCCAGATTTGCATCCCTGATGTTCTTAAAAACACCTAATTGAATTGCCGCGCTGGTAGTAATTGAATAATCCACGCCCAGGAAATAACTAAAATATCTCCAGGACAGTCCGGCATTGCCAAAAGAGATACTGCCTCCAGCATGCCCGGTAAGGAAAGATGCTAATTCCTGGTCAAGCTGGAAACCCAGGCTTACTCTCCAGTCGTCCACGGGAGCTCCATGAAAACCAAGCCGAAAAGCCAGATCAGTAGGTCCTCTTTCGGTAACCCTGAATTTGGCTGCAAGGTCGACCAGGTTAACGAGTTCTCCCCGGTAAGAAACCATCCCTTCCAGGCCCACTGTATGGGTTAACCCCGCATCAATTCCGATTCGCAGGGCTTTTATCCCAAAATCACCCGCTACAGAACCAACCATTACGTTGTAGAGTAGAGCATTATAACCCGGCCGGATATTAGCTGTCGTAAAAGCCTGAGCACTTGCACTACTGAGCAAAAGAATAAGTACCAGGAGTAAAATCGCTTTCTTCAAAAGGAGAACCCCCTTTCTCGCTTCTTAGTTACAGTTCGCCAAAAAAGTAACCTTCCCTGCTGTTTTTTGAGATTTTGGGAAGAAGGGGTGGTTTCAACCACCTTTTTTCTCCAGGAAAAATCGGTTCAACCGCTGGATTGCTGCATCTCCTTCTTCTATTCCTTCCAGAAGTGCTTCCATGGGGCATAAGCCCTTTCCACTCCGATCTTTAATCCTATCCACCTGGACTTCATAGTAGAATTCAATTCCCCTGTTATTAAAAAAAACTACTGCTCCCCGGCTCATCAGGGGTGAATATACAGAGGATAATTCCATGGCAACTGCAAGGAACGCAGCGCCTCTTCCGATTACCCTATCCGCTAGGGCTCCTCCGGTCCAGTCTCCACTGCGAAAAGCTTCCCAGAGCGGTATTAACCCCGAACGGAAATCAATATGGGGCTCTTTACCCTCCCTGAGCAAAACCAGGCTGGCCTTCTCTTTTTCCAGTAAGTATTTGGCCTCAATCAGCATTTTATTCACGACGTAACCCTTCCATGAAACGGGTTTTAAAAAGCAGGGGCAGAATTATTAGTTGGAGGATTATCCCCGGTAATCCAGTAATCAGGGCTCCCTGGACATAAACCAGGGGAGCCACTGGAAAATCCTGAATGTGGAAAACAAACGGAGCTACAAAGGCCATCCCAATTCTCCCCCCGATCATAGCCAGCAGAAGGGAGGAGAAAATATTCCATTCCCTTTTTAAAAATAAGTAGCCCGAAATAATACCGAACAGGGGAAGTTCAACTATCATCAGGAAAAGAACGGGTGGGCTGACGGGGGGCATTCCCGTAAGCATATGGCTGATCAGGGGAGCCAGAAAACCAATAATTCCCCCGATTGCGGGACCCAATAAAAAGCCGGCTATATAAACCGGGAAATGCATAGGTAGGACGATACTTCCAAGTTGAGGCCCTCCAGTCAAATGCAAAAATTGAGGGAGAACTACTGCCAGGGCCAGGAGGAGTCCACCCCTGGTAAGATTTTTTGTTGACAAAAGATCACCTCCAAAGGATTGTCTCCTTTCATAGGAGGTCGGGCGGCTTCAGCCGTTAAATTAGATTATATCTTTTTTTTTCCCAAACTGTCAATCGACATTCTTCAATTCCCCTTTTAGTTTTTCAATTATAGGGACGGGACCAGGATCAATTCCATACCTCTGGGCCAGGTAAAAACTCACATAATCACCAAAATAAATCAGGGATAAAACCCGGGCCAGGGGATATTTCCCCTGCGAGGGAACAACCTGGACACCAACGCCTTTTTTTTGCAGGATTTCCGCTGTAATCTCCATTCTCTTTTTGTTGCGGGGATTAGCCCCATAGTCCAGAAGGTTGACCACTTTAATTTTCTCCAGAACCTCCTCTGGTTCTTCCCACCCAACAAGTTCGTTGTGGTTGAGTTCAGGGTATTCCGCCCAAAAAGAAGGCGCCTTACTGTTCTCATTTATCTGGCATTTCCAGCGGCGGGCTGCGACCCCACCCAAGGCACCGGGCCCATAAATAAGAGGAAGAAAATCTGCAAGTTTTTCAGCAAGCAGGGCAGCCGGTCCTTCTTGGCCTCTTTCTCCCCCGTTTTCCTGATTTATTTCCCCGATTATTTCCCGGGTTTCCTCGATTTCTTCGGCGGGTATTTCCATTAAGCCCAGATTATTAAAAAGAGCCAGCACCGGGGCCAGCGTATATCCGAGGGCGGCGCGGGGAGGTAAACCTGCAGGAATTTGCAAATAATTTTTTTCTATCTTTTCTTTAAGCATTCCCCCTGAAGAAACACCCCAAACCGTAGCGTTCTGTTCCTTTGCCTTTTCCAGAGAAGTTAAAGTTTCTTCTGTATTACCCGAATAGGATACGGCGATAACCAGGGAATTTTCCCCCACCCAGGGAGGCAGGGAATAATCACGGTTTACTATAACGGGACAATTAATTTTTTCCCGGGCAAGGGCCTGTAAAATATCTCCCCCGATTGCCGACCCTCCCATCCCCAGGACCACGATATTTAATAATTCCTCCGGAAGAGAAAAAAACTGTTTTTCTCCAAGCTCCCAACCCTTTTCCCACTGGTCGGGAAATCCATCAATTAAATCCAGCATCCTAAATCACCTCCACTGTGGTTATTCTTTCCCGTTTCCCTTTTTCCTTCCCCATTCCTTTTTGTCCCTTTTCATTCTTTGGCTGTCCCAATAAAAAACCCGGAGTTTATTCTCCAGGTTTTATATTAATCCTGTTCAGTTGTTCGTGCAAAAGCCTGGCCAGTCCATAATCTTCATTCTGGGAGGCCGTCCTGGCCACTTCCTCGTCCAGCATACTTTCAAAAATTTCTTCACCCATACCCCGGGGGATTAGTCCTCCTTCGGGAACAGTTCCCCGCATTGCTTTAAACATATAAAAAATGAAAATACTCTCAAATTCCCTGCAAGCTTCAAGGAGGGGATCATTTTTATTCCCTCCTTTCTTTCCGGTATCAAGGGGTTTTTGGCCAGGGTTTATTAAGTTTAGCTCCGGGTACTGGTTGTTTAAAAAGACTTCCAAAACCTTCCCACCCCCTTACATTATCTCCAGGATGGCATGGAGAGCTCCAGCCCTTTTCATGGCCTGTAAAATGGCGATAATATCATCTGCTTCGGCCCCGATAGCATTTAGAGCCTCCACCAGATCCAATATAGTGGGGCCGCTCTCCATCAACATCACTGTTTCCTCTTCATAGGCATCATCAACTGCATCGGGATGATCTCCAAACAGGGAAGAAAAAACTTCATTATCATCCCCTGTATCAACTTCCACCTCTGGGTCTGGACCAACCTGAACCTTTAAACCACGGTGAGCAATAGCTACAGTTGAAATCCGGACATTACGCCCTATAACAACTGTTCCGGTCCTTTCATTAATGACAACCCTGGTCGGCATTTCCACTTCAACTTCGAGAGATTTAATTGTTGCCACAAAATCCACAACATCTTCGCTGGCATATTGAGGAATACGAACCTCGACTTTTCCGGGATCAACCGCACTGGCCACTTCCGTTTCATCTTCTGAGGGTACGTGCTCATTTATTGCCGCGGCAATCCGCGAGGCATTGGCAAAAGAACCTCCCCGAACCTGGAGGGTTAAGCTTTCTTCTTCTCGCCAGTTAAAGTCGACTTCTCCTTCCACCAGGCCACCGTTGGGTATATGCCCCACATTTTCTGGATCAGTTCGGCGGTTCAAGGAATTACCATCTTTCCCCCCGGTAGATACAGGACCCTGGGCTACTGCATAAACCTCCTCATTTCCAGCCCTTAAAGGGGTCATTAATAGAACCCCGCTTTCCAAAGAGCGCGCATCGCCGAGAGAAGAAACAGTCACATCTATTGTATCTCCCGGATAGGTAAAGGGCGGCAGAGTCGCGGTTACCGTCACAGCAGCGGCATTTCTGGCGGTTACCCTTTCAGAAGGAACATCAACCCCGAAGGTTTTTAACATATTGGCAATGGACTGCATGGTTCCCTGGGAGCGGGCACTATCCCCCGTTCCATCAAGACCAACGACCAGTCCGTAGCCAATAAGGTGGTTGTCTCTTTCTCCAGAAAGGTTGGCTATATCACCGATCCGGACAGTGGCTTCCTCCTGCTGGGCCAGAGCTGAAAATCCTGCAAACAGGAGGAGAAAAATCGTAGTAAAAATTATTTTTTTCATTATTTGACCCTCCTGATTTAGAATATCCAGTTCAAGAGCCATTCCAGGATGCTCCGGCGCTGTTTATCGGCAACAACTCCTGTTCCGGTATAACTGATATTGACATCGGCCAGCCGGGAGGACTCAATTGTGTTATCCTTTTCAATATCCTGGGGCCTGATTACCCCGGCAAGAGTAATCTCCTGTTGCTCTCCATCAACAGTAATTCCTTTAATCCCCTCAATTCGGAAATTTCCGCTTCCCAGGACCTCCACGATTTCAACGGTAATCTCACCGACAATAGCACCCGACCTTTCGGTCCTTCCACCAGATTCAGCATGATCACTATACCTGGGGCTTAAACCGGCAAATAATTCAGAAAGGAATACACCTGGATTTAATTCAAATCCCAGGCCCTGCCCGGTTTGGGTATCCGCCTCGTGGTAGGCCTCGGTGTCTTCCCTGATTACAACAGTAAGCAAATCTCCTTCCCCCTGGGCGATAGGGTCAGAGAAAAGGCTTTGACTGTCAGGCTGCCAGAGTGAAGATCCCTGCAGAGGAAGGCTTATCATTACAATAATCAACCCGCATAAAACAATAATCCTGGACATATTATCAACCCCTTTGGGAGTTAAATATCAATTTCAATTTCTTTCTCACCCTTAATTTTTCCCTGCATTATTTCCCCGCTGAAAAGATTTCGCACCCTTATTATATCCCCGGTTTTTCCATCTTCCATTGCTTCTCCGGGGACGGATATTGAAAATTCAGCTGAGTTGAACCTGATAGGTATCGCCTCTCCCCTCTCAATCAGGGGAATTTCCTCCAGGTGAAATCCGCATAAAATTGTCCCAGCCTCCAGTCCTCTCCTGGTACGAAACCCTTCAAGACTCTCTTCGGCGGAGATAAAGTCCCTGGGGAGTTCGCTTTCCTGGAAATATTCTGCTTCCAGAAAATCCGGAGTTAGTTCCTGGTTATCTGGAAGATCTCTTATTACCCTGAAAACCCGAATTTCCCTATCCAGGAAAACCGGGACCCTGATTTTTTCCCATTCCAGACCTCCAGAATTCATAACCACTGTTATAGTATTATTACCCGGGATTCTCAGGTTCCCCCGCCAAGCAAGGTTAGCCTGAATTTCCCCTCTGGGGTAAAAAACATCTTCGATCCCGCGGGGAAATTCAACTATTAACCCGCTAATTTCTTTTTCCAGGAGTTCTATAATCATTTTCTGAAGTTTTATTCCCTGAATTTCAACCAGGTTGGTTTTGACATTAATTCGCGCGGGGATTTTCCATCCTGTTAAGTCAATATTTTCTCTCCGCAATAAATATTCAAGATACTGCCGAGAAAACTGTCTTTTTTCTCCCTCCCTGGGTGCAGGCCCCAGGTCTATTCTCCCCAGTTTTTCTATAATTTCCTCATCCGGAACCCGACCAACCAGGTCCGCAAACAAAATGCGAGGAGTTTCAACTGTAATACTTTCTTCAAGGGAATACCCAGCCATTACCGCAGGGCAGAATAGAACTGCAATCAGGAGTATTACAGCAGTGGCTTTCATTTTATCTATCTCCTGAGTTGAGCAGCCAGGCGCAGGATTTCGTCAGCAGCCTGAATACTCTTTGAATTTACTTCATAAGCCCTCTGAGCGCTTATCATGTCAACCATTTCTTCTACAACTTTAACATTGGACATTTCCAGGTAACCCTGCCCAATTGTTCCCAGGCCATCCAGGCCGGGATAGCTAATTATCGGGTCCCCGGAAGCGACTGTCGGCTCATAAAGGTTTCGACCGGTACTGTGTAAACCACCCGGGTTGGTAAACCTGGCCAGTTCAATCTGGCCAATTTCCCTCATTTCCGTGTCCCCGGCTTCCTGTACGGCTACAATTCCATCGCCCGAGATCGCGATACTGGTCGTGTCCTGGGGAACATAAATTTCCGGAAGTAATGGCAATCCATCAGATGTAACCAGCCGGCCATCCCGGTCGATTTTGAATGACCCGTCCCTGGTATAGGCGACGGAGCCATCCGGTCTTAAAACCTGGAAAAACCCGTCTCCTTCAATTACCAAATCCAGCGGGTTATCGGTGCTTTGCATGCTGCCCTGGGTGAATAATTTTTGTGTGGCCGCGGGGCGGACACCGTGACCGATTTCTATTCCTGTGGGGACTTCTGACCCCAGGGCGGTTGGTGTCCCCGCCTGGCGCAGGGTTTGGTACATTAGATCCTGGAAATTAACTCTACTCTTTTTAAAACCCGTCGTATTAACATTGGCCAGGTTGTTGGAAATATTATCAATGTGCAACTGCTGGGCTTCCATCCCCGAAGCTGCAGTCCATAATCCTCTTAACATTGGGAAAACCTCCTCTTTATTTTTTCTGGCCTGCTTCTATCAGTCAGCAGGCTGGGCCTCCCTTACTGGGTCCGGCCCATCAATGATTCTATCTTGTGTTACCTACCTGATTGACCGCCTGCTCCAGGGTTTCATCCTGGGCTTGAATTGCGGTTTGTCCGGCCTCAAATAACCTCACAGCGCTAATCATCCTGGTCATTTCCCGGACAGCATTAACATTGGAACTCTCTAGATAACCCGCGTGGACTGGGGCCGCGCCCGGCTGAGGTTCTCCCGCCTCAGCGGGGGCAAGGAAAAGATTATTCCCCTGTTTGGCAAGCTCCTGGGGATTCTCAAAATCCACAACCAGCAGGCGATTGGGATTTACCGGCTCATCGGCTGAGATGTGTTCCCCGGTGGTATCCAGAACTCTAAACCCTGATTGGTTTACTAAAAAACCCGCTTCATCGAGGGTAAAAGCTCCATCCCGGGAATATCTCACCCCTTCGGGGGTATCAAAAACAAAAAAACCAGTTCCCTCAATGGCAAAATCAAAGGGATTTTCAGTATTCTGAACCGGCCCTGTTTCGTGGTCAGTAAAAGTGTAATGGGCTCTTACCCCCGGCCCGAGGTTACCGACAGGTTCCCGTGCCCCCTGTTCAAGGCGGTTCATAAACATACTGGCAAAAGATTCTGTTAAAACCCGGTCCTTTTTAAAACCAGAGGTTTCCAGGTTGGAAAGGTTGTTAGCTATCGTGTCCTGCATATCTTGTGCTGCCAGTAATCCACTAGCAGATGCAAATAATCCCCTGATCATTAAAACACCTCCTTTCCTGGTAAATGGGTTGTTTTCCTTTAAACATCCTCATAACCTTAGAATACATGACAAGACATTTAACAATAAAATTGGTAGACCCTTAACTTCCTGGAAAAGGTTCTCCTTAGACTTCAGTGTCCAGTATCCCACCCCGCGGATCATCGGGATCGACTTTTTTTCTTCCTTCCCGGCTTCCGAGGGTCGCAGCAGAATCTCCCGCCCCCATTTTTTCACCCGTTTTTTCTGTTTCGCCAACTCGACCTCTTTTTCGATCCTGCTCCCGGTTCATGCGGATCCATAAAAACCCCTGGATATTCTGAAATTCTGCATGCTGAACACCCTTTATTCTGTTCGCCTCCAGAGAAGCTTGAACAATATTCCAGTTGTCAACGGGCCCACTCATAGCACCTCACCTCTTAAAAGGTTGTATAGGCAATTTCTTTACTGCTGCAGACCAGCCTGGTCCTGCTCCTTCTGTCCTTTACTTTGTGCTGTGCCCCGGCAATCCTGATTGAAACCCCGGGGAACAAATTTTTGTGGACTTTGATTTCTCCATCTTCCGAAGAGTCTATGGTTTCCTGTAGTTCCTGGATTTCTTCTTCCCGTTTTTTTACTTGATTTTTTAGTTGCCCCCAGGTTTCAACAAGCTTTTTCAGCTGGCCTTTTCTGTCTTCCCCCAGAAGCCCCTTTTCTTTTTGCTTTTCCAAGAGACGGATTGCTTTTTCTACCTTATTTAAGTTATCGGAAAGTTCATCTAAATTTTTCAGTTTTTCTTCCAGAGTTTCGCGAATTTCTGGCGCCACTCCAACTGAAATTTCAGTTCTGGTAGCCAGAGATGAACCCAAAACATTGGCTTCAACTTCCTGCCCCGCCTGGAGCTGCCCCCCCGCAATTAAACCTTTCCCCTTCACCATAATTTTGCCCGAAGCGGTTATATCACTGTGGAGAATTGCGTCTCCCACAAAAACGTTCCCTCCAGCCTTAACCTTTCCGTTTTCGATAAATTTAACCTCGAGGTTTCCCTTGCATTCAATCCTGTTTTTATTCTTTCCCAGGTATCCCTTTCTGATTTTAACGTTACCCCCGCTTTTTAGAGTCGCGGCTGAAACGTTTCCGTTAATTTCAATATCTCCCTTTGCTTCTACCATGAAACCTTCGGTAACATTTCCCTCAACAATAACCGTCCCCAGGAAATTTATGTTTCCCGTGGAGAGGTCAACATCACCGTGAACATGATGGACCTGATGAACACTGACTTTTCCCTTGCTATCCTGAACCGCCTGACCATCAATACCGGCCAGCAGAGTTTTTCCCTCTTCGTCGGGTTCAACATTTTTTCCAGCGGGAAGTTTCGCTTCTTTGGGTTCTGAAGGAGGGATTTCTTCTCCGGTAACTTTTTTTCCAGGTTTTCCTGGAATAGGAGGTTTAACTGTTACCAGGGGTTCCCCTTTTTTTACATTCTGAATAAGGTCAAGGTTAAAAAAATCAACACTACCGTCTTCTCTCAACTTGCCCTTGGACCCGCCATTTTTATTTGCAAAATGATATTCGAGGGAACCGTCTTTCCCCGGGATGGGGGGGCTTCCCTGGGCAATTACAATCCCGCTCAGGGGAACCCTGGAATTAATTATTTCTTCGATTTTTTCTTCCTCAACACCAAAAACAACACCATATTCTTCCAGTTTATCTTCGAGTTCTTCCCGGGATAATTTTTCTCCACCCAGGGGCGGGAAATAATCAAGTTGGGCTTTAAGTCCATTCTTGGAAAAAGTAATTTCTATTTCCGCATCTCGATCCAGTTCTGGTTTCCTTGCCGCCATAAATAATTGGCCTTCCTTGTTTTCCTCAATTAAACCATGCAAATCCTCATCTAATTTATCCCAGTCCACATCCTGTAATTCGAGTTTTTCAGCTTCTTCTTTAATTTCCTGAAGGTTAACCCGTTTCCCCTTTCCCTGGGCTGGAAATAATTTTAAAAATACCCCATCACTGGAAAATAAAATCCTGAAATAACCGTCCAGATTTAGCTCTATATCACCAGGAGGTTCTTCCCTAATTCCAACCTTAAAAACCTTTAACCCCTGCATCCGATCCAGCAATTTTGTCTCTGCCTTCCGAATAATCAATTCTTCGGGTTTAACCCTGGTACCCAGAGAACTGGTTAGCTTTTCAACGGCTTTTTCCCGGGCTTCTTTTTCTCCCTGGCTTTTAATTGTAATCCATTTTTCTACCATTGTTTTCACCCCTTCAAATCAAAGAAAGCTGCTTTTTTCTCGGCCCAGCATTCCCCGCAGCCGAAGAATGGCCTTACTGTGCAGTTGAGAAATCCTTGCTGCAGATAGTTCCAGGACCTCCCCAATTTCCCTCAGGGTCAGTCCCTCATAATAATATAAGGCAACGACAAACTTTTCTTTCTCAGGCAGCCTTTCAATTGCCTTACCCAGAAGCTCTTGCATATCCTTATCCTGAACAATATTCAGGGGATCGTCTGCACTGGGCCCGGGAATTTCTATTGAAGTTCGCTCTTCCTCTTCATCATTTACCCTCAAACCGTCCAGAGACATTACCTGGGGGATTGTTACCTGGTTTAAAATCTTTTCCAGTTTTTTCTGCGAAATTTCCAGGTGCACAGCAAGTTCCTCGTCCGTTGGGTTTTTTTTGTTCTTCTGTTCCAATTCAGCCATTGCCTTGCTTATCATTTTGGCTTTTTCTCGGACCGAACGGGGTACCCAGTCCATAGCTCGAAGAGCATCGTAAATGGCCCCCTTTATTCTCGCAACAGCATAAGTACTGAATTTTACACCCTGATCAGGGTCAAATCCCTGGACTGCATCAATAAGTCCAATTGTCCCGTAGGAAATGAGGTCGTCCAACTCCACGTACGAAGGAAGGTGGATCATTACCCGGCCCGCGACGTACTTGACCAGGTAGGAATAATTTAGGATAAGCTCCCGCCGGGCCTTGGAATCCTTTTCCCGCCGGTAAAGTTGCCAGACTTCCTGAAGTTTTTCGTCACTTTTTTGAGCAACCTGAGGCATCTCGGCCTTCCCCATGGGCTCACCCCCCCCGCTAAAATCAATCTTTTTGTCCTGTTCCTTGCAGAGCTTCAAAATTTTCTTCCAGCCCTTCCTGCAGCTCCTTTGCACCTTTTACTTCATTTCTTTTCTCAGAATAATTATTTTTTCTCCTTATTTTCCGATTATTACTGGGCATAATCCAGTTTAAAAATATGGCCAGAAGAGTAAAAAATAGCAAAAATTTAAAGGCCTGTTGGAGGGCCTGGGCTACATTTTCTCCTGAATACATGTTTGCAAGGAGTGACAGCAAACTTGTCAGGGGACCGAGGGCCAAACATAAAAGAGATACCATCTGTGCCCTGTTTTCCCCTTGCATTAATCATCCCTCTCTCCTCGCAGATTTCGCTGGTATTCAAAAAGCCACTTGATTATTTTCTCTCTGAGGCTGAAATCAATATCTACAAATGCAACACCCATTTTATGGGCCTCTCCTTTTTGGTCTTCCCTGAGCCTCCGGACCACCCCCAAAAGAGGAACATCAATTGGCAGGAGAGGAATTTCCATTTCAGTTTCATTTCCTTCTGTTATCTTCAAAGGCCCTTTTATGCCTAATCCACCCCCGCTTAAATCGATTATTCTGCCGGTTGAAAAATTACTTCCCTCCTCTCCATCAGCCGGGCGGGGCCGGTAATCAATTCTTCCTTCCACTTCTACCCGGACGTATTCCCGTCTCTGGACCCGGTAAATTTTTTCCGGTTGCTGGAGAATATAGTGGGGTAGGGGTTCCCGGAAACGCTCCTGAACTCGGGACATAAATATAAATTTTCCTCGCTCGGTGGTATAGGAAATGGAAACATTATCACCTTTATTTAAGGGAATTGTTACACCCTGAACCTGGGGGGCAACCATTTTAAACTTTCCCCCTTCAATATCCAGGACATTCGTAGCGTAGACTCCCGCCTGCGCTCCTTTGATTTCAACAAAAATTTCCTGATCTTCCTGCAATCCGGTTCTTTTCACTACCCTCAACTCCCCTGCTAAGAAAACTTCTATATTCAGCGTCCCGGGGAATAGTTTCCCTTCCCAAAAAACTTTCAGGAACCCTTACTTTAATACTTCATCAATTAAAATTCCCCGATCCAAAAACTGGAGACTTTCCGAAACTTTCTGGCTTCGAGAAACATAACCCAGGTTCTCTTCTCTTCCCCAGGCCAGGTTTAAAATATTGCCCAGGGCCCCGGTTTCATCAAGTTTGGTAAAAACAAATCCCGAAAACCCAATTTCCCCAAACCTATCCCGGTAGTTAACCAGATCTTCATTTCTGGTATTGATACTGAGGACAAGAAGTCTTTCATCAATAAATTCGTGCCGGATTATTCCTTTCAACTGCAGGAGAACTTCTTTTTGCATAGGGTTGCAGCCCATTGTATCCAGTAGGATGAGATCGGCGTCAAAAAATTTTTCAATGGCCCTGGTCAAATCGCCGGGAGAAAAGACTGTTTCCACATCAATATCCAGTCTATTCCCAAGTTTTTCCAGCTGTTCCCCGGCTCCCCATCGGTTGGTATCCTGGTTTAATAAAACCACTTTCTTACCCCGTTTCCTGACAAAAGTTTCCGCGATTTTGGCCAGGGCGGTGGTTTTACCGGTCCCCGTTGGGCCAATAAGGGTGACCACCCGGGGAAAACCTTCTCCGGGTGTTATTTCTTTCCCCGGGGGGAGCCTTTCCAGTATTTTTTCCTTGATTTGAGTGTAATTTTCATCGCCGTGGAGTTCAGTTCCAATCTCTTTTACTATCTCTTCTTTAACACCCCTATCGAGAAGTTTTTTCTCCAGGTTGGGAGGCAATTTTGAAATCCCGCCTGCAGGTTTCCAGCTTATTTCTTCCTTGATTTCGGGTAGAGAGTTTTGAGCCCCGGAGGCTTCTTTAATCAGGCTGGCAAACTGGGGCTTTTGCTCTTCAACTCCGGCCATTATCTCTACACCGCCCCGGTTTTCCATCCACCAGAATCCTCTTTTCTTATACCGCCGGGTCTGGTAGATAATGGCCTCGGGTCCCAGCTCTTCCCGGACCTGTTGAATGGCTTCCTGCATGTTCGCTCCCTTGAACCGTTTAACCTGTTTCAACTCTGATCACCCCCACAGAGCGAACTTCTATTCCCGGATCAATTTCGTTGTAGGAAAGCACGGGTATCTGGTTTTTACTCTGCCCCCTGTCGAGGAGGCGCTTCAGGTGAAATCGTAAAATGGGATTGGTCAGAATTATCGGCTGTTTATCCTGATTTCTTGCTTCGTTAAACTTCCCGACTACCGCATCCAAAATCCCCCGGGCTTTACCCGGATCCAGGTTGAGGAAAGAACCATTTTCACTTTGCTGCAGGCTTTCCGCCAGTTCTGCTTCCAGTTCCGGTGTAAGGGTGAGAGCCTGCATCACTCCATTCTCCTGGTACTTGCGGGAAATGTGTCTTTGCAGGGCCTGGCGCACATATTCGGTTAAAACAACGGGATCTTTGGTCTGCCCGGCCCAGTCAGCAAGAGTTTCCAGGATTGTTACCTGGTCCCTGATGGAAACCTCTTCCTCCAGCAGAAATTGCAGGACTTTCTGAATCTCTCCCAGGGTCATATGATCGGGAATTAGTTCATTTACGACAGCACTGTAATCCTCTTTCAGGGTTTCAATTATTTCTTTAACTTCCCGCCGTCCCAGCAGCTCAGCACCATGCTCTTTCAATACTTCCGTTAAATGAGTTGACATTATTGAAGGCGGATCTACGACGGTATAACCCGCAATTTCCGCTTCTTCCTGTTTATCCTCGGGAATCCAGAGGGCAGGTAATCCAAAGGCGGGTTCTGCAACTTCAACACCCTTCATTTCCTTTTCCACATTTCCCGAATCCATGGCCAGGAAATGATTGGGCATTATCTGGAAACTTGCAACCTCCATCCCTTTAAGTTTTATGCTGTAGGTATTGGGGTCTATCTGCATATTATCAAGAACCCTGACGGGGGGAATTATCATCCCCAGTTCAGTAGCGACTTGCCTCCTGATCAGGGTTATTCTCTCCAGGAAATCCCCTCCCTGTTCCGGTAAAACAAGGGGCAGCAAATTGTACCCAAATTCCATCTCCACCGGATCAACCCTGATTAATTCTTTGTAATCTTCCTTCTGCAGGGTGGGTTGGGATGGAGGTTCAAACTCCTCCTCGGCTTCTTCTTCTAATTCCTCTTTCTTGTCTTTTTCAGTTTTGAAAATAAAGTACATGCTTCCCACTACTGCGGAAAGAATAAAAAGAGGGAATGTGGGCAAACCACGGCTCATGCCGAGCAAAAACAGGATGCTTGCTACAACCAAAAGAGCCTTGGGCTGACTCAGCATTTGCAGGGAGAGGTCCTGCCCCAGGTTGCCTTCTCCCGCAGCCCTGGTTACAACCATTCCCGTAGAAGTAGCGATTAAAAGAGCAGGAATCTGGGAAACAAGACCATCCCCAACAGTAAGCAGGGCATAAGTCTGCAGGGCTTCTTCCAGGACCATACCCTGCTGAATTACTCCAATTACCAGTCCTGCAACAATATTGATCAGAGTAATTACAATTCCCGCGATTGCATCTCCCTTAACAAACTTGCTGGCCCCATCCATTGCTCCGTAAAAATCAGCTTCCTGGCGGATTTTTTTTCTTTCCTGGCGGGCTTCTTCTTCATTGATTAACCCCGAATTCAGGTCCGCATCGATACTCATTTGCTTGCCCGGCATGGCATCAAGGGTAAAGCGGGCTGCTACCTCGGCAACCCTCTCTGCCCCCTTGGTGATTACAATAAACTGGATAACCACGAGAATTAAGAAGATAATAAAACCAACTATATAATTTCCTCCAACCACAAAATCTCCAAAGGCGAAGATCATTCTCCCCGCGTCGGCCTGCCCCAGGATCAATCGAGTAGTACTCACATTTAAAGCCAGCCGAAACAGCGTTGCAAAAAGCAGCAGGCTGGGAAAAACCGAAAATTCAAGCGGTTCCCCGGTATAGATACTTACCAAAAGCACCGTCAGGGCAAAGGCAATATTACAGGTAATAAAAATATCGAGAACAATTGTGGGTAAGGGTATTATAAACATAACCACTACTGTAACCAGGATAAAGGCAAAAAAAATATCGCTATAACGTTGTATCCAGTGGATGGGCATTTCCCTTGCTGAAAGGGCCATCTTCAAACCTCCTACCTAGGAATAATACTTCTGGAGGCGGAAAACAAAAGCAAGTATTTCCGCTACTGCCTGATAAAGCTCGGGGGGAATTTCTTCCCCAATTTCTGTCGAGTGGAAAAGAGCCTGGGCGAGAGCTTTTTCTTCCATTACCTCCACATTATTGGCCCGGGCTATTTCAACAATCTTAAAAGCAACTTCCCCGCTGCCCTTGGCAACAACCTGGGGCGCATTCATTTCTTCCCCGTCATAACGCAGGGCGATTGCCAGGTGAGTTGGGTTGGTAATAACAACGTTTGCAGTCGGCACTTCCTGCATCATTCTTTGCTGGGCCATAAAGCGCTGCCTTTCCTTGATCTTGCTCTGGATCTGGGGGTCGCCCTCTGTATCCTTGTGTTCATCCCGAACATCTTTTTTACTCATCCGGATATTTTTCTCGTGTTCCCAGCGCTGGTAGGCATAATCTAGAACGCTAATTATCAGGTGGAAAATTGCAATAGTTATCCCGATCTGGAAAATTACCATTCCCACTTCACTGAGGGCATCGGTTATTGCCATATGGGGAATTTTCAGGAGAACCGGAATGAAATCCCGCAGGATGGAGTAAGCAACCCCGATAAACATTCCGGCTTTTAACATTGCTTTTAAAAGTTCAACAACCGCCCGCTTGGAAAAAATTCTCTGCAAACCTTTAATGGGGTTCAGGCGTTCGGGTTTTGGGGTAAGAACCTTGGTTGTAAAAAGAAAACCCACCTGGGTTAGTTCTCCAGCCAGACCAAAAAGAGCCGAAGCAGAGAGCATGGGAATAATAATCAGGGCCGCCACCCGGGCTGCTTCCATCGCCCTGCGGTGGAGATTGGCTTCAGTCAGCTCCATGGTGACGTCCGCCGTCAGGGAATAATGGAGAAACTGTTGAAAATATCCGAGCCCTATCGGGATAGTTCCCAGGAAGAAAACTAAGAGCAACAGCAGGCTCAGGGCCATGGTTAGCTCCCGGCTTTTGGCAACCTGCCCTTCTTCCCGGGCCTTTTTTCTTCGTTTTGGTGTCGCTTTTTCCGTTTTTTCCTGTGTTCCCTGGGACACGGCTTACCCCCCTATCCCCTGGACCAGTTTGTAGAGCTGGCCAAACATGGTTTGAAAAATTTCCCTGAAATAACTGCCGAAGGTCGGTAGCGCAAGAAAGAAAACCATTATCCCCAGGAGGATTTTAGTCGGAATTCCCACACTGAACATGTTAATCTGAGGAATTGTCCTGGCCAAAAACCCAAATACTATGTCGCTAATAAAAAGAACAGCAATTACCGGGAGAGCCATCATAAAGCTAATGTAAAATAGGTTTCCTACCACCCGCATGATATATTCTCCGGTCATTAAAATTGGGAAAGCCTGCCCCAGGGCAAGGATCTCAAAACTTTCGAAAATCCCCCTTAAAAGCAAATGGTGTCCCTGCAGGCTTAAAAACAGTAACGTGGCGATTATGGTTTTTAGCTGTCCTGCCAATGGGATTTGCTCCCCGCTCTGGGGATCCAGAACATTAACCAGAGCAAAACCCATTCGCAGGTCAATAAACTGGCCTGCAAGTTGAACCGAGGAAAAGGTAATGAAAACGATAAAACCAAGCAAAAAACCGGCCAGAACTTCGTTTAAAAGAAACAAACTAAATTCAAGGGGCGCAGGTGGTTCCCCGGGCCCAGCTTCACTTACTACCGGAAAAATTAAAATGGTCAGGAACAGTAGCAATCCTACTTTTACCCGGGGAGGGATCTGGACGCTTCCGTAAAAGGGAACAACCAGGAAGAAACCTATTAATCTTGTCATTATCAGGCCAAAATTCAGGACAAGTAGTATTAGTTGATCGTCCATTTGCTATCACCCCGCCAGGTAGTAGGGAATATTGTTATAAAGGGTTTCTACAAAATCTACCAGGACCCGTAAAATCCAGGGGCCGAATACGACGATTGATACCAGGACAACAACTATCTTGGGGATAAAAGCCAGGGTTTGCTCCTGGATCTGGGTTGTAGCCTGGAAAATACTGACCAAAAGACCTGTTAATAAGCCCAGACCCAGAACAGGTGCTGTGACCAGGAGTATTGTTTGCAGGGCCTCTCTTCCCAGAAAAATTACCAGTTCATAGCTCACAGTTTTCTCTCCTCTTTAAAAAGTCGTAACAAGTGACCGAATAACAAGGTACCAACCATCAACAAGAACAAACAAAAGAATCTTAAAAGGTAGCGAGATCATTACTGGAGGTAACATTAACATTCCCATGGACATCAGGGTGCTTGCTACAATCATATCGATGATAATAAAGGGAATATATAACAGAAATCCAATCTGGAAAGCCGTTTTAAGCTCGCTGATAATAAAAGCGGGTATTAGGACCAGGGTAGGAACCTCTTCGGGATTGGCAGGCCGTTCCTCCCCCGCAATTTCAATAAAAAGCGCCAGATCTCTCTCTGATACCTGTTCAAACATAAACACCCGCAGGGGGTCCAGAGCCAGTTGAAGAGCCTCTTCTTCCGCAATTTCCTCGGCCAGGTAAGGTTGAAAAGCTGCTTCGTTTATCTGCCCAAAAACTGGTGACATAATAAATAAGGTCAGGAAAAGGGCGAGGCCTACTATAATATGGTTGGGAGGCATTCTCTGTGTTGCCAGGGCATTTCTGAGCAGAGATAGGACGACCACAATCCGGGTAAAGGAGGTAAGCATTATAACAATTGAAGGCGCAAGGGAAAGGATGGTAAGTAATAAAATCAACTGCAGCCCCAGGGCCCAGTTGCTGGCCCCTTCTTCCCCTATTGAGATATCAATCGGGGGCAGTTCCATGGGCTGGGCAAAAGCGGTTCCGCTGAAAATCAAAATGATACCCAGGCAAAGCAATCCCCAAAACAGGTTTTTAACCATCATAATCGGTCCCATCCCCGGCCCAGGAGGCAACCTCACCTTTTCCAGCGGGAAAGGTTTTTAGCAAGGTTATATCCCCGTCATTTACAGCCATAAGCAGCACTTGATCGCGCATCCTGGCCACAACAAGTTGTTTTTTAATTCCCATAGGGATCCTCTGTTTTATTTTGAGTTCACTCGGGCTTTTATCGGGCAGGCTATTTTTCCCCCGCAGGAATTTTTCCCCGTATCTGCGGGCCAAAAAAATCAGCACTACTACCGCTCCCAGGGCAAATAAAACCCGGATTAAATCCCAGAAATAGCTGCCCGTTTCTACTCCATTCATGTCTTTTCCCTCCACTCAAACCTTGCTCAGGATTCAATGTCTTGAATTCTTTCCAGGGGGCTGATAATTTTTTTAATCCGGAAAGCGAAATTCTCTTCAATAACAACAACCTCGCCCTTGGCTATCAGTTTCCCATTTACCAGAAGGTCAACGTCCTCTCCAGCAAGGCGATCCAGTTCTATTATTGACCCTTTCCCCAATTCGAGAATTTCCTTGATAGTCTTCCGGGCCCGGCCCAGTCGGACCGTAAGCTGCAGCGGAATATCCCGAATTAACTCGATTGACCTCTGATCCTGGATATCTGTGCCTGGTTCTAATTCTTCGAAGTCCATTTTCTGGGCTTTAACCGTGCCCGGACTTTTTTTTTCTTCCATTTCCACTTTAGAATTGCCCATCTTTTCTTCCGGTTCGGTCTCTTTTTCTCTCGAAGAGGCCTTTTTTTCTTTTCCATTTTTAAGTTCGGCGCCTTCAATCAGGGACAACTGCCCCGCAACAAGTTTTTGGACCAAATCTTTCAAAAAATCCTTGGGGGCAAGCTGCACAATAGTGCTATCTACAAGTTCTCCGATTGAAATCCGGAAAGAAATCTGGACGATTTCTTCCTGGCTTTCAAATTTTGCCGATCGTTCAACCTTATCTTCTAGGGTAATATATTCGGTAGTAGGGGGGGATATCTCAATCTCCCGGTTGAAAATCTGGGACATCGAAGTTGAGGCGGACCCAATCATCTGGTTCATTGCCTCGGAAAGAGCACTCAGCTGCATTTCCCCAATTTCTCCCGGGAGGTCTTTCCCCTCTCCTCCCAGCATAAGATCAGCAATAACCGCGGCGTCTCTTTCTTCAACGACCAGCAGGTTAACCCCCTGAAGGCCGGAAAGGTAACCAACCTCAACCAGAACTAAGGGTTTCTGATGTTCCTTAATCACGCTGCTCAGGGTAGTCAGGGAAACCTGAGGAGTTGTAATTTGCACCGATCGATCCAGGATATTGTGCAACGCTGTGGCTGCTGCCCCCATGGAAATATTACCGACTTCGCCGATCACATCTTTTTCGTCCGGGGTCAGATCTGATTTTTCCTTTGCTTCCGATTCCAGCAGGGCGTCAATTTCTTCCTGGGAAAGTATCTCCTTACTCATCTTCCTCTTCCTCCTTTAAAAATTCCGCATCACCGGTAATCCTGATGGCCAGTCGGTCCTTGATTTTCCCCGGTTTGCCGGTAAATTTCACCTTGTTTCCCACCTTTACCCGGAGGTCTTTCTCGACTGAAGACCCCAGAAGCAATACATCCCCCTCCTGCAGGTTTAGAAGCTCTTCAACGCTAATTTCCGTCGGGGGAAACACTGCAGATACTTCCAAAAAACTTGAAGAAAGACGTTTTTTAATTCCATCCTGGAACTGGATTTTCTTTTCCTGCATGCTTGAAAACCAGTGTTGCGCAGTCAACCTGCCTACCACAGGTTCAAGCATCAGGTGGGGCATACAGAAATTAACCAGTCCCTCTACCTCGTTAACTATGACCTCAAAGGTTACCAGGATTATCATGTCATTGTGGTGAACAATTTGGGTAAAAAGAGGGTTCGATTCCAGTTCCTTTAACTCGGGTTCCATTCCCGATATTACATTTTGCCAGGCTTCGGGTAATTCTCTTAGCATCCAGTTCATTACCTGGCGCAGCGCCATCCCTTCAATATCTGTAAAAACACGGCTTTCTAAATGTCTTGCAGAACCCCACCCCCCAAACAGACGGTCGACTATGGAAAAAGCAATATTGGGGTTGATTTCCAGTAAACACTGTCCCTTGAGGGGTTTCAGTTCCCCAATGCCGATTACCGTGGGAGCGGGAAGAGAACGGGTAAACTCTTCATAACTCAGGGCTTCCACTGAAGCCACTTTCATATCAACAAAAGTCCTTAATTGTGCGGATAGAGCAGTAGATACGTAGCGGGCGTAGTTTTCATAAATCATCTGCAGGGTCCGGATCTGGTCTCTGGCCAGCTTTTTGGGATGACGAAAATTGTAGGCTTTTACTTTATCTTTTTCTTCTTCTTTGCCCAGTTCTTCTGGAGACTTTTCCCCCGAAGATAGTTCATTTAAAAGCTGGTCAATTTCTTTCTGGCTTAAAACTTCTGACATTTTCCCACCCCCTTACTGGACAACAAATTCGGTGAAAAACACATTGCGAACCATAACTTCACCCAGGATATAATTAACCTCTTCGATTATTTCTTCTTTAATATTTGATGCGGCCGGATCTTCAATTGCTTCTTCTCCCGCGCCCCTGAGAACACAAATAATTGCATCTCTGATCCGGGCCCTGTTTTTTTCAAATTCCTCCTCGGGGTTATCATTTATCATTTCCAGCGAAATTTCCGTCCTGACTATGCGTAAAGATCTCTGGTGCTGGACATTAACAACGAATTCCCCGAGGTGAGCAATTTCCCCGGGCTGATCCGAAGGGCCTTCGGGATTGGCCTGCAGGAAAAAGAAAAAGAAAGCTGTTCCCGCTCCCACAACCATTAGAAAAAACAAGCCAAAAACTATTAATAAAATCTTACCCTTCGTCATAAAGCCCCTCCTTTCTCCACAGTAGGTCAAATTCTATACTGCGCCGGATCAGAATATCCACCCGCCTGTTTAAAGCCCGATTTTCCGGGGAATCGTTGGGCCGGATCGGCTGGTATTCTCCGTACCCCGCAGCAGAAAATTGTTCCGGCGGTAAATCCTTTTGCTCTATCAGGTAGCGGATAACATTTGTGGCCCTGGTGGTTGATAGCTCCCAGTTGGAAGGAAATTCTTCGGTGCTAATGGGCCAGTCATCGGTATGCCCTTCCACTGTGACCTCATTTTCAACTGATCCGAAGAAACTGGCCATCTCGCCCAGGATTTCCCGGGCTTCAGAAATGAGGTCAGCCCGGCCAAGATCAAATAATATCCTACCGGGAAACCGGATTAAAAGACCCTCGTCAACAAAAGCAACCTCTACCTGATCTTCCAATCCTTTCTTTTCAAGGTAAGCCATTATTTCCATATATAGCTGCTCGAATTCCAGGCGGGACCTTTCGATCTGGCCAAGTAGTTCGTCCCTCTGTCCCGCCTCAATTAATTGTTCCCTGGAGATGGTTCGCCCTCCATCGAGGACTCCCAGCTGCTGCTGGAGCTGAGAAATAATCAGGGAAAATCTTTCCAGGTCCAGGGTTGACATTGAGTAAAGCAGGACAAAGAAGCATAAAAGGAGGGTCATCATATCCCCATAAGTAACCATCCACGCGGGGGAACCCGGCTTTTTGCCCCCCTTGATTTCCTTTTTTCTAGACATTGGAATCAACCACCATTTCTATCTCGTCTTCTTCCTCGCCGGAAATTTCAGGGGCCGGCCCTGTTGATAGGAAGGCCTGCAGTTTTTCCTCGACAATTCGGGGGTTTTCTCCGGCCTGAATGGAGAGAATCCCCTCAATCATTACCTCTTTAATCATGATTTCTTCTTCACTTTTCACCTTCAACTTTCCAGCGATGGGAAGGAAAATCAGGTTGGCAAAAAGAGTTCCATACAGGGTGGTAAGGAGGGCTGTAGCTAACCCGCTTCCAATACTTTCTGGATCTTCAAGTGCGCTGAGCATGCGGATCAAACCGATGAGGGTTCCAATCATTCCAAAGGCCGGGGAGAAAGTTCCCATGTTGTTAAATATTTCCTGCCCCTTGCGGTGTCTTTCTTCAACAAAAGTAATTTTTGTTTCCAGGATATTTCGGACCAGCTGGGGGTCAGTCCCGTCAACCACCAGCTGAACCCCCTTCTTCAGGAAATCGTTGTCCAGGGGTTCAACCTCTTCTTCTTAGGCCAGAAGTCCTTCCCGGCGGGCTTTTTCAGCAAAACCAACTAGAATATTTGTTACTTCATCCATATCAGTTTTTTTGCCAGCAAAGGCTACCCCGAGAATTTTAAACACATTGGCCACTTCATTAAGGGTAAAGCTGATCATTGTTGCGGCCAGCGTTCCTCCCAGGACAATCATTACGGAGTTCAGGCTGATGTAGATAATTGCGTCGCCTTCCAGGAGAATTGCCCCGGCGACCAGCACCACTCCTATTAACAGCCCGATTAAAGTTGCTAAATCCATTATTGCCACCTCTCCCCGGAAAAAATCATTCTCTTGAATTCGATGGCCTTTTCAATAACCTCATCAACGCTCTCCCGGACCAGGATCTTCCTGTTGGTTGTCAGGGAACTTACTGTGTCCGGTGTTTTTTCCACAAGCTCAATCAAATCGAAGTTAACCACTATCTGGGATCCATCAAAGCGGGTTAGCTTTAACATAGTGCCCTAGCCCTCCCCCTGTTTTTTACCGGGCCATATTAGCAAGTTCTTGCAACATCTGGTCCACGGTTGAGATTATCCGGGAATTTACCTGGTAACCTCGCTGGGTAACAATCATGCTGGAGAATTCCTCGGCCAGGTCGACATTACTCATTTCCAGGACAGCGGTCCGCATTTCACCCCGTCCTCCGGTCCCGGGCTGGCCGACCTGGGAAATCCCTGAATTAACCGATTCGGAGTACATCGTATCTCCATTTTTTATCAAACCATCGGGATTATTGAAATTGGCCACTGCAACCTGGCCCAGGTTGCGGGTTACCCCGTTGGTATAGGTTCCAATAACTATCCCGTTATCATCAATGGTAAAAGATTGAAGAGAACCCATCCTGTTTCCATCGAGGTTGTTGGCTTCGGCGGAATATTCCCCAGAAAACTGGGTGATTTCCTCCAGGCGGAGCTGGAGTTCCTCAATATCATTCGCACCGTTATTAAAATTATTCAGTTCGATATTGGAAAACAGGTCATCCCCGCCATCAACTGTACTTAAACGCCCTTCCTCAAATACCAGTGGAATATCAGTACCGCCATCAATGTTAAATGAGCCGTCATTGGAAAGAGTCAGGTTCCATTCATTGTTAGCAGTTTTCTCCAATTCCAGGATTAATTCGTGCCGGGAGCCAAATTCGTCATAAATTGAAACCGAAGTCTGGTGAATGTCTTCAAGCTCTCCTTCTGAGTTCAGGTTCCCGGTAAAATCAATATAGCTACTGGGCTGGGCACCCATAACATCTCCAATGGGAATTCTAATATCCGATATATTCTGATCGGTATTGATTGTTCCGGTTGCTCTATCTGCACGCCAGCCCTGCAGCCTCAGGCCATTTCCAGAATTCACGAGATAGCCCTCGCTGTCCATTGACAGGTTTCCAGCCCGGGTATAGAACTTTTCTTCACCATCCCTGAGGATGAAAAAGCCGTTCCCGTCTATCGCAAGATCGGTGTTCTGCCCGGTTGCTTCCAGGCTGCCCTGCTGATGGTTGGTATCAATGCTTCCCACCTGGACTCCCAGCCCTATCTGCATGGGATTGATCCCCCCTCGTTCTCCTGTCGGGCCAGCAGGGCCCCGGACCATCTGGCTCAACATTTCCTGGAAAGTTGCTCGATCTTTTTTGTAACCAACTGTGTTTACGTTAGAGATATTATGTCCTATGACATCCATCCTTGTCTGGTGGGCATTTAGTCCGGCAACACCGGAATAAAGTGAACGCATCATTGTTAAAAAACCTCCTCTTTTTTGGACCCGTTGCTTCAGTCTGTCAGCAACGGCGGCCTCCTCCAAAAGAGGTCCAGCCTCAGTCCATTATTATTGCACTATCAATGTTGGTAAAAACGTTCTCCCGCATACTACTCCCATCAAGTGCTGTTATGACAGTATTGTTTTTGACACTTACAACATAGGCGTTATCGCCCATTACAACGAGTGATTCTTTTGCTCCCTTTTCCGCGGCTTTCTGGACCGCATCATCCAGTCGTTTCAGGTCCTGGTTGTTAAGCTCAATGGAACGGTTCATCATTCTCTCGGCAGCATGCCTGGAAAACCGGATTTCCTTGCCTTTAAGCTTTTGTTCCAGGACTTTCTGAAAGCTATCTCCCTTTTTTCCCGGGGCTTTTGGTTGAGGCTCGGTTTTTGGTGTAGAAAGGGGTTGAATAACCCGGCCCCCGGGGAGAATTTTATCCGTCATCAACCTCACTCCTTAACGACTTATTCCAACAATGTCCTGCATCGGGTATTCCTCTCCATTTTCCAGGGTAACCAAAGGCCCGTATTCTGTGAAACTAACTTCCTCTACCACTCCCCTGATTTCTTCACCCTCCCCGGCTTTGATAGCTACTTCTTTGCCGATAAGGGCGCTGGCCTGATAGAGAAAATTGCTCTCCAGGAAGGTGTTCAGGCTTTTATTCATCTGCTGCATCTGTTCCAGGGAACTGAACTGGGCCATCTGGGCAATAAATTCCTTGTCTTCCATCGGGTTCATCGGATCCTGGTAGCGGAGCTGGGTAATCAATATTTTCATAAAAGCATCCCGATCCAGGTCAATCTCTTCAGATGTCGTAATTGGATTTTCTTTTACCTGTGTGCAGTTTTCAATTTCCGGGGGTTTTTTCATGATTTCTGCTGCGGTGGTTTGACTTGTGGTGTGGATAAACATAAACTCACCTCCTAAACCCGGTAATCAACTTCGTTTTTTTCCAGTATGCTGTAGAGGCTCTCCTCTACTACTTCCGGGGTATCTTCCCGACCGGAATTTTTTTCTGCAAACTCCCCTTCTCTCTGCCCGGAACTCTCGCTACCCTCCCCCTGGACATTTACATCCACGTCATCGAACGTAAATCCTACCCGGGAGAGATTATCACGGAGATTTGTCAGGTTATTTTCCAGAATATCCCGGGCCAGGTGATTTTCCACCTGGAAGTGTGCCCTGAACTGGCCATCTTCCAGGACAACTTTCATCCGCAATCCCCCCAGGTACTCGGGGCGGAGCTTGATTTCCATGGTTCCCTCTTCCCTGTTCCGCAGAGTTAGTCTGGCCTGGTCAACTATCTGCTGGAAGACATCCAGTGTCCGATTCGAGGCATCGATCGTCCTGGCAGCTTCAATATTGGGGGGACGCGTTTCCGGGCGGTGGTAATTTTGAAAGGGATCAAACTGGAAATCCGTTGGGCGTTCATTGGTCTGTCCAAAACTATTTTTCCTGCTGTTATTCCCCTGCTGAAAACCCGAGAAAAGGCTAAAGCGATTGTCTTCTCTGTTTCCGGAATGCATCTGGGTAGGAAGCTTTTCTCCCAGTGGAGAGTTGTTATTTCCAACTTCCATTTTTTCCTGACCGGGAAAGAAACTCTTCATTTTCAGGGTCCCGGACTGATCCTGTAAAGGTTCCCCTTCGGCAAAAACCGATCCTTCACTGGCCAAAGGAATTGATTTGCCTCCATGCTCAGTTACCTGCAGGAAAATATTGGGCTGAGGACTTTTCACCTTTTTAGCCTGGATAGCTCCCCTGATTATTGGCCCCTTGTCCTCCAAAATGGGTTTTTTGATCTGTTCTTCCCTGGAAAAAAAGAGTTGTTTTTTGGGATCTTCTCCCCGGTTTTTTAAAATAACTTTTTCTTCATTTTCGGGAACTTTTCCAGGTGGAGATTTCTCTTTATTAAGGATACCCGGTTCGGTTTTCTCCCCTTCGGTTTCTGCATCAAAAAGCCCGAGGTTCACCATTTTCATTTTATGGAAGGGAACCTTCTCGAGCTGGAGAGGACCACCCGTTTTTTCTATTGGTATACCCTTTCCAATAAATTCCTTTATTTCCTTGCGGGCTTCATCCAGGAAAAACGATAAGGGTTCTTTTCGATCTTTCATTGAGAAAACCGAACCCATTTCCGTTTCTTTTTCAGCACTATTCTGGAGTGTTTGCAGTAGTTGCATGAAAGGGGATGCCTCATTGTTTTGAACTTGAGCTTTTTTCTCGGTTGTTTTCAGATTTTCTGCCATTCCCAGGAGAAGATTTGTAATTATTGCCTGCATTTGATCACCTCCTTTCCCATAATTTTTTTATTTCACTCTGAGAGTATTCTGGTGAGCCGGGCTGACCTTTGGGAATCCATTTCAGCCAGGACCCGTGCTGCAAACCTGTCCTCCCAGCGCAAAACCAATTCAATTACTAAATCATCATCCAATTCCGTCAGTACTGTTGCTGCTTCATCCGGTTTCATCTGGCTGTAAATCCGCGCAATCTGCCGGATCCTTTCTTCCCTATCCTCAATTTCTTCCCAACTTTCTTCCAAATTGGTTTCCAGTTCATCGATTCGCTCCTGGTATCTGTCCAATAAATCTTCCATACTGCGGTTAATCCGCCCAATTTCTTCTTTTTCTTCTCTGGCCCTTTCCAGTTGACTCTGGAGAAGGGTAATTTCTTCTTCTGATTCTGCCCGATCTTCAGCGGCGTGTAAATAGTGCTCAATACGGGGATGGGTCTCAATAGCCTCCCTTACCATACCGGTTATGCTCCAAATCTCGAAAACATCTAAAAGGGTGAGGACAAGGCCGCAGAATACAAAAAATATGATTATGATTACCAGGGCTTTTTTCATTTAAAACCGCTCCCCCCGTTTGAGGTGGAATAACTGCTGCCCCATTTCATCGATCTCTTTTTGATTGGCTCTCTCCTGTTCAAGCTTATGGGCCTGGGCCAGGTTTTCTTTGAGTTTTTCCAGGCTCTTTTCTTCTCGAAGTTTTTCTACCAGTTCCCTGAAACGCTCCCGGGCAATTTTTTCCAACCGATTTATGTCTTCCCTGACCTCATCCATTTCAGCATTGAGAAGTTCTATGTAAATCCACTGCATTTCTCGCTCCTGGGGATTAATTCTTTTCTTTTCCCCGACTTCAAGTTCATAAAGACAGGTTTTTTTTGTTTCCTGCTGCTTTTGCAAATCTTCCCTGCGGTTTCTGCACCTTTCCCTGGCCTGGTGGTAACGTTGCTGCAATGTTTCTTTTTCCTGTTCTCTCAAATCCAGGACGGGCTGTAAACGGAATTTAAAGGCCCGCATTTTTTACACCCCCTCAACCAGCTTGCGCAGACCGCTGAAAGCTTCTTCATAAGTGGCCTTTTCGCTTAATTCCTGCTGGAGAAAACTTTTTATTCCCTCCATCCGGTCCAGGGCTTTATCAACGTCGGGGGCGCTCCCCCGTTCATAGGCTCCTATTGAAATTAAATCCCGGGCATTATCATAAGCAGATAAAAGGCGACGCAGTTTTCCAGCAGCCTGAAAACCCTCCTGAGAAGTTATTTCAGGCATCAGGCGGCTTATGCTTTGCAAAACATCCACCGGAGGGTAGTGTCCTTCTCCTGCCAGTTTCCTGCTAAGAACTATATGGCCATCAAGTATTCCCCGGACAGTATCTGTAACCGGTTCCTGCAGGTCATCTCCCTCAACCAGGACTGAATAAAGTCCGGTAATTGTTCCCACTTCATTTGCTCCGGACCGTTCAAGCAGACCCGGCATAAAGGCAAATACCGAAGGGGGATAGCCTCTGGTTGCGGGGGGTTCTCCAATTGCCAGCCCCACTTCCCGGAGGGCCATAGCCACCCTGGTCAGAGAATCCATTATCAGCAAAACATTTTTTCCCTGATCCCGGAAATATTCTGCTATAGCTGTGGTCACGAGAGCTCCCTTGACCCTGACCAGCGCGGGCTGGTCCGAGGTGGAAACAACCACTACCGCCCGGCTCAAACCTTCTGGACCCAGTTCTTTTTCAATGAAATCTCGCACTTCCCGACCGCGCTCTCCAATCAGGCCGATAACTATGATATCTGCTGAAGTGTAGCGAGCACACATGGCCAGGAGGGAACTCTTCCCGACTCCGCTCCCGGAAAATATCCCCACACGCTGGCCTCGTCCGCAGGTTATCAAGCTGTCAATAGAGCGGATGCCCAGAGAAAGGGGTTCCTTTATTCTCAGGCGGGTCATGGGATGGGGAGGCTCATTATGGACCGGATAGATTGCTTCTCCCCAGAAGCTACCTTTTCCATCGATGGGTTTGCCCAGCCCATCGATAACTCTTCCCAGAAGTTCCCTGCCCAGGGAGACATTCATCGTCTGCCCCGTACCAATTACTTCTGCCCCCGGAGCCAATCCGGAGAGAAAACCGAGGGGCATCAGTAAAACCCGGTTTTCTCGAAACCCAACCACTTCTGCAGGAAGTGGCTCTGTCCCTCGGCCCCCGCGGATATGGCACAACTCGCCCAGGTGAGCATTGGGCCCTTCACTTTCGATGGTCAGGCCAATAACCCTTGTTACCCGGCCATAGCCCCTTACCGGGGCACGCTTATCCAGGTTTTTTGTTAAGGAACGCAGATCAATTCCTTCCATTTTTTCTCCACCTTTTCTTTAACTCTTCGGAAAGCATTTCAAGTTGGGTCCTTACCCTGCCGTCAATTCCCCCAAATTGAGTTTCAACGAGGAAATCTCCATTTTCCAATTCGTCTGTAGCTATAATATTAATCCGCTTTAATCCACCGTTTTCTGAGGTCAGTTGTTCCTCGGCCGCCTCCAGAAGGGGGTAATCCCTCGGAGAAACTTTTATTAAAACCTCCCCCACCTGAGCCAATTCTTTCAAAATTTCCTGGACCCGGGGGATGATTGTTTCCGGGTGTTTTTCCAGTTCCTCTCCAATTATTCTTCGGGCAACTTCAATGCTCAGGTCAATCACCTGCCCGGGAAATTCTTCTTCCCATTTTTCAGCCTTTTCAGCGAGTTCGGAGACCTTGAAATCAAATTTTTTAAAAATCCCTTCCCAAGCCTCAACTCCCTCTTTTCTGCCCTTCATTAGTCCATCTTCATAGCCTTTGGTCCGTGCTTCTTCTTGCACCTCCCGCAGAAGTGCTTCTACTTCTTTTTGAGCTTTTTTTCTAATCTCCGCTGCTTCTTTTTTACCCTGTTCGACTATTTTTTCCGCTTCTTCTTTTGCTTCTGCACGGATTTCTTCAGGGGTAGGCCTAATTTCGGGCTGTTCCTCGTCCGCCGGTTCTTCTATGTACTTAATCGGAATGTCATCTTCTTTTATAAACTTATCTTCTGCAGTAGCGATAAATTGGGAAGCGGGGGGAAGGAGGTATTTTGTTCTGTCCAAAAGGACCCGGCGAGACTTAATGATTTTAGACAATTAAATCACCTTCCCCGCCCCTGGCGATAACAATTTCTCCGGCCTCTTCCAGTCGCCTGATTTCGTTGACAATATTGGTCTGAGCTTCCTCAACCTCTCGGAGGCGGACAGGCCCCATAAATTCAATATCTTCTTTCAGCATTTCTGCAGCACGCTTGGACATGTTATTGTAAATTTTTTCGGCAACTTCCTGGGATGCAGTCTTGAGAGCAAGGGAAAGATCCTTGTTTTCAATTTCCCGGATAAGTCTCTGGATGGCGCGGTTATCAAGGTTAACAATATCCTCGAAGACAAACATCCTTTTCCGGATTTCTTCGGCCAGTTCGGAATCCTCCTCTTCCAGGGTATCCAGGATTTGTTTTTCCGTCCCCCGGTCAACATTATTGAGGACCTCAACAATTGCCTCGATTCCACCTGCAGCAGTATATTCATTCTGGAGAATTGTGGAAAGCTTTTTCTCGAGTACAGCCTCAACCTGCTTGATGATTTCCGGAGAGGTCCTGTCCATAACGGCAATCCTCTTGGAAACCTCGGCCTGCAGTTCTCCGGGAAGGGCCGAGAGGATCGCTGCTGCCTTATCAGCTTGGATATAGGCGAGTATCAGGGAAATTGTCTGGGGGTGTTCATTCTGGATAAAATTGAGTAGCTGCGAAGGTTCTGTCTTCCTCAGAGCATCAAAGGGACGGGATTGAAGTGATGCAGTAAGCCTTTTGATTATTCCCTGGGCTTTCTGATCCCCCAGAGCTTTTTCCAGTACTTCCTGAGCATAATTAATCCCTCCCCGGCTAATATAATCCTGAGCCAGGGCCATCTGGTGAAATTCATCAAGAACAACTTCCCGCTCCTGGGACCCTACTTTCCGCATGTTGGCAATTTCCAGGGTAATCTGCTCAATTTCTTCTTCACTTAAATGTTTAAAAATATGGGAGGCGTTCTCCGTCCCAAGGGATACTAAAAGGACAGCTGCTTTTTCTCTTCCGGAAAGCTTGTTTTTGGCCACTGGAATCCCTCCCTTCTATTCTTCGACGAGCCAGGCTTTGAGCAGGTTGGCTGCTTCTTCTGGCTTTTTATTAATTAACCCGCTTACTTCTCTCTTAATCTGCTGGCGTTCTTTTTCTTCCGGGGTTAATTCCTGACGGGACTCTTCCCCTGATCCCTCTTCAAAAGCATCTTCAACTGCTTTTTTAGCAGGGACTTTTCGACCGGCAGTTAAGCGGCGAACAATGTAAAAAAGGACAAAAGCCATGGCCAGAATGGCTCCAAGGTAAATATACATCTCCTGCCTGCGGGCTGCTTTTTCTGCAGCGGCAATGGTTTCCATCTCCCGGGCGAGAGAATCATCAAAAGCTACCTGGGCGATATTTAAACTATCTCCCCGTCCTTCATCAAAACCAATCGCCGCGGCCAGGGACTGTTCAATCCCGTCTATCTGCCCCGGGTCAACAGGCTGATTGATAATTACTCCCACTGACAAACGTTCCAGGGAACCCGGAGCATATATGTGATTGCTAACAACTTCATTTATTTCATAATTGGTAACTGAGTCAAAAAGATCCCGGTCAACATCACGATAAAAATCCGGGGTCTCGTAGAGGGGGATATTGGGATCGGTTCCCGGAACACCCCCCGGGTCAGCCCCGGTTCCAGAATAGGATTCTTCCTTTATTTGCTCTGAACGAATAATTCCCCGGTCATCAACTACCGGTTCATATCTCACCATTTGTTCTTCCCGCAGGTCAAAATCAAGAATTGCATTCACATTGACCACAAAATTATCGTAACCAAGAACGGGGATTAACATTCTTTCCAGGTCCTGCTGCAGTTGTTTTTCAAATAGACGCTGCATTTCCATATTGGTCCGGGTTGCCTCCCGGGTTAAGTGGTTATTGTCGGAAAAATTCATTTCTCCAGATAGTAGTTTGCCGCCGGTATCAACTACTGTAACATTTTCCGGCCTGAGTCCGTCCACACTACCCGCAACAAGATGCCGGATAGAATTTACCTGGCCGATTTCCAGCTGGCGAACGGGAGAAACCTGTAATAGGATTGAAGCCTGGACCGGTTCTTCCTCCTGGGCAAAAAGCCGATCCCGGGGAGTAGTTATTTGAACCCGGGCATTTTCAACTGCTTCCATGGCGGAAATCGTCCGGGCCAGCTCCCCGCTTAAAGCCCGATAAAAATTGATTTGTCGCTCAAATTCGGTTGTTCCCAACCGGGTGGAATCAAAGACCTCAAAACCCACTACTCCTCCGGAAGGAACTCCTTCTCCGGCCATCTGCAGGCGCAATTGATGCACCCGGTCCCGTCCTACAAAGACACTATTTCCGTCATCACCGATCTGGTATGGAACACCCTGGGCATCCAGAAATTCCACAACCCTATTGGCGTCCCGGGAATCCAGGTCGGTAAAAAGAGGAACATATGTAACCCGGCCTAAAAAGACTATCGATATTATTAGAGCGAAAAAAACCGTTCCACCCAGGGCCAGTAGCAGTATCTTTTTATTATATTCCAGTACATTCCATTTTGCGGAAATTTTTTGGCCCGCGTCTTTCAAAACATCCAAGCCAATCCCCTCCCGGCTATACTAAAACTGCATTCTCATTAATTCCCTGTAGCCTTCCAAGATCCGATCCCTGATGCTCAGGGTTAGATCATAAGCTAACTGGGCTTCCTCCACAGCAATTGTTACCTTGTGCACGCTGTCAGTTTTTCCTAAGAGAAAGTCCTGGCCAACCCTGTCCGCTTTCTGCTGAATCTCGTTAACCCTGTCCAGGGAATCTGTCAGCATTTTTCCAAAATCTGGGTGTCCCTGCTGGTCCTTTTGGATATTTTGGGTAACCTGTTTCCCCAGCTGCAGCGGTGAAATTCCATCAACCTTCAATTTAAGAACCTCCTTTTATCCCCGTCGGCCAATTTCCAGCGCCCTTTGGGCCATATCTTTCGCTGTATTCAGGGCAGTTACGTTTGCTTCATAAGCCCTGCTCGCATCAATCATATTTACCATTTCCTTGATCAGTTCAACATTGGGCATCAGCACATAACCTTCTTCATCAGCATCAGGATGATTGGGTTCATAAACCCTTTTAAAAGGACTCTGGTCCTGCATTAGAGCCTGTACTCTTACTCCCCCTCCTGTCTTCCCGGGTTCCTCGGGCTGCCGGGGAGCAAAAAGGGTTATCTGGCGCCGGTAAGGCCCCCCTTCGGGGGTTCTTGTCGTTTCAATATTGGCGATATTGTTGACAATGGTATCCATACGTAATCTCTGTGCCGTTAAACCTGAAGCACTAATCCCAAAATTACTGAATATACTCACGGTCAGGCCCTCCCTGTGTTAATAATTTTTTCCAGGATCCCGTATCTCGCTGAAAGCAGACGACTGATAGTCTGGTAATAAAGGCTGTTGCCTGCAAGCTTTGCCATTTCAACTTCAATATCAACATTGTTTCCATCGAGACGGGTCCGAGTATCTCCTGTTTCCACAGCTTTAAGCTCTCCCCCCTTTGAAGTCTTAGAACCAATATGGAGAGGATGGTTTTTTTGCAAACCTGTTCTTTCTCTCCGGGTAAGGGCTGCATCCATTGCTTCTGAAAAATTGACATCTCTTCGTTTGTAGTTTGGCGTATCAGCATTGGCTATATTATTTGCAATTAGTCCCTGGCGAAAATGGGATACATCGAGCCCTCGGCTCATCAAACCAATCTGCGGATCAAGTTTTCCCCACATCCAACCACCCCTTTCACGACACTAGTAGACATTTTTGGTCATTAAAAAAGGCATTTGCTACCGCAAATGCCTCGAGAGTTTTGCCTCCGAAATAGAAAACGCCTCTCTTCGAGAACACAGCAACCATACCATAAAAAGGGTTAGACCTGTGATTTTGCGTCCTTGCCTTTCGACAAGTTTGCCATTATCGGTAGAGGTTCTTTTAAAACCCTTATTCAGTTCAATTAGGGAATTCTTCTAATTTAATTAGGGTATTAGGAGCTACAAGCTGCCTCCCTTCCACTAAAAAGAATAGAACAGAAAAACTTTATCTGGATACTTAATTGGAAAAAGGAGAGAAACCAAAAGTAACTAAATTCCAAATTTTGATTTATTTTCCATTTAGCACTACAACATTTAATTTCTTGGTTCCTTTTTTTTCTCCTTTAACAATTTTTCTTGATTATTTTTATCTCTTCCAAACGGTAGGAGCAATTATTTTATGCCAACCAAAAGAACGATTTTAATTCATTATAATTTAATTACGGTGGTAAATATGAGTAAAAATATCCTGATCATCTGCTTTTTATTTCCTGCTAATTGCTGGTTTTTAAACTGTATTGTTTAACCAGATTTAATCACTAATTTTTCTTTGATATTTTTTCCCCGTTTTGAAAACTTCTTTTACCGGTCGTTGATAAATTCTGAACTTAAGAATCTGTCCTGGTCGATGATTATCTGGATTTCTTTTTCTTCTTCTTTTTCCTGCCCTTCTTTCCAGGCTGTAAAAACCGAACCCCTCGCGGCCTTGGGTTACCTTTACTCCCGGCTGGCAAATAAGGGTTCCATTATCCTTCACCTCATTTCCATCAACAAGGATAATGCCCTCACCATCTCCAGCAAATGCCAGAGTTAAAATTGTCCCCGGTTCCAGGGGAGCATCGATAGTGCACCCAGCGAAGGTTAAACTCAGCAGAAATAAAACAGAAGACTTAAGACACCCCTTTTCCCTTTCAGGATTATTCTTCAAACTAATAATTTGTTAAAAATGGAAGGTTTTCTTCTCCTCTATTATTATTTATCGACTTATTATTAATTTAATTAAATTCTTTTTCTCAAAAACTGGCCAAAAATTAATCCTTAACCCTTTAAAACAAACTCGTTTTTACTTGTTATCCATATTTTTTATTAGATGTTTTTTTTCTTTCTTTTGAAGAAACAAGGAAAACCCAGCCAAAATAATTAATTTTATAGCAGGAGGTGAAATAATGAAAAGTTACAGAAAGGAACTGATTTTTCACGCAGAAAAAAGGAGGCAACTTTTCAACATTACCCCCCAGGTCGAAGAGGCCTTAGAGGAAAGCGGCATCCAGGAAGGCTTTATCCTATGCAACACAATGCACATTACAGCGAGTGTTTTCATCAACGATGACGAAACTGGACTCCACGCTGATTTTGAGGAGTGGCTGGAGGAACTCGCACCAGAAAAGCCCCATTCTCGTTATCGGCATAATACCGTGGAAGATAATGCCGATGCTCACCTCAAACGAACCATCATGGGCAGGGAGGTAGTAGTTGCAGTCACCCGGGGAGAACTCGATTTTGGACCCTGGGAACAAATTTTTTACGGCGAGTTTGATGGTAAGAGGCCAAAAAGAGTCCTGATAAAAATTATAGGTGACTAAAAAAGCCCCGCTTAACGGGGCTTTTTTTTCTCCACTCTTTCTGTCCAGAGTTCTCGAGGAAGGTTTTCCATGTAATCCAGGTAAGCAAGGAGGGCTTCTTTTTCGGAATAACCAACCTGTCTTTTATTTTTTAAAAACCCATACCTTTGCTGCCATTTGCCTGCTTCATACCCGTTCAGGGCAACGGAATAGGTTTGCTCTCTCTCAATTCTTTTACCTTCAAGGTACAATTCAATTCCTGTTCTACTCTCCTCTGTATGCAGTAACACATATTCTATATTTTTGGAAAATTGATAAGGGACAGCGTAACCAGTTCTCTTTATTTCATTAATAAGGATTTTCTCTAACGTTCCTCCGGTCAAATCAAAAATCAAAACCGGGTTTTCATACCGGAATCCAGGAAAAAACAAATCCAGAATTTCCTGGTTAAGAGGGCCTTTAGTTAGTTCCAGGTCCGGACAGAGCTGATTCGTGGGGTAAAAACCCAGATCGGCCCCCCCAGCCACCTTTATTGCTTCTGCTATAAGGGTCCCCGCGCTTACTGATTGGCTGGTTTTATTACCCGTGGATAAAGGAAGCGGGCATTTGCCGACAAACGCCCCTTTTGCTCCACTCCTCTCAATCCTGACCGCAGTTTTATCCCCCTGCGAGAGATCAATTTTGTCATTTTTTTTGAGAAAGGTGATCAGGTTTTCCGCAGTGGTTTCCGATAGTTCCCGCCTTTTTTGTAGTGGGGGTAAAGGATAATATGTTTCAGCAACATAGCTGTTCAAGCCTATTAAATAAGTTTCTTCCTCAGCAAACTTTTCCCCATCTTTCCCCCAAATGTTTATTTTTTCAACTTCACCCGCTTCATTTACCCGGACTTCATACCTGCCTCCGCCGGGGAGAAGGTCGATAGAATTACGGCGGGAAAAAGAGTTAGCAAGTAAAGTCCTGAGCTCTTCTAATGTCATTTCAACAATTACTATCTCGTTATCAAAAGGATCCAAACGATAAATATCTACCCGGCTGATTTCGGGGGGTAGGTAACCACTTCTTACTCCTCCTATATTCTGAAAAGCGATGTCAAGGTCATACCTTTCTGCAACAGCACTGGCTAAAAGAGACCCCAGCTGCTCCTGTCCTCTGATCCCTCCGGGGTAAAAAGCGACAATATCTTCTCTTAAATAGGCCATCTCCTCCTGGAAAGCATCTATTTTCTTTTCGACAGATAGATTGGTTTTTTTGATCTCGTCTATGGGCAGTAAAGAGCCCTTCCTTTTTTCAACTTTTCCTTCGGCGGGGTTATATTTGATTACAATTTTCCCTAGATAATCTGTCTTTGAACCAGCCTGGGCAATTAAAGTTCCATTAATTTCCTCTGGTTTTTCCAGGGCAGTGTGGGAATGCCCTCCCAAAATAACTTCCAGAAACCCGGCCTCTTTAGCCAGGATTTTATCCTTTCTCAGCCCCAGGTGAGTTAAGCCAATTACAATATCACTTTTTCTGGCGAGAAATTCATACTCCTCGGCAGCTTTTAAAGGAGCTAAAAAGACCAGTCCTTCAAGATTGGAGGGATGGGTTGCAGGTAGTCCTCTGCTTCCCACTTCAACCAGCCCCAAAAAACTGATTTCAGTTCCACTTTCTGTCGTTTCTACCAGGTAAGGGACCGGTTTTTCCAGAAGGGCTTTTTCTTTAATTTCAATATTGGCGAGTAGCATTGGAAAATCAGCTTTCTGGCGAAGCAGGTTTAACTGTTCCTGGCCATAATCAAAATCGTGATTTCCAATAACCATTGCATCATAAGCCGCGGCATTCATAAGTTCAATCATGGGCTTTCCCGGAAATTTTTCCCCGTTTTCACGGTTATAGTGATCAACTACCGGGTTACCAGAAAAAATATCTCCAGCACTGAGCAGGAAAACCGCGTTATAATTCTCCTTTAATTTTTCTTTTTTCCAGGCAATACGTCCAAAATTTTCTATCTGCCCGTGTTCATCGTTGGTATGAAGAAAAACAATTTTCTCCAACTCATTTTCAGCAAGAACCCCCGCATCCAGCGAAGAAATGACCAGAAAACCAGTAAGGACAAAAAGGAAAAACTTAAAAAGCATTTACTACCTCCTGAAGTTCAAACAAGAAATTTACTTACCTGTGCCCCAATTGAGGCATTGTTTTTTATCAGCACCTTATTTGCCCGCAGAGTGTTCCCACGGGTATGTTCATTCATCCGCTTTAGTAAAAAAGGAGTAACACCCTTTCCTGCAATGCCCCTTTCTTCTGCTTCCTTCAGGGAGAATTCCAGGGCTTTCTCCATCTCTTCTTTTGAGATCCCGTACCCTTTGGGAACCGGACAGGCAATAACAATTCCTCCCCCCAGGTCAAGTTCTTTTTTGTGCTTGATAAAAGAAGCAATTTCCCCGGGACCATCCAACCTCATCGGGGCGAAGAAGCCACTCTGGTCGCTGAAAAAAGCCGGGAAATGATCCGTTTGGTAACCAATAACCGGGACCCCCTTTGTCTCCAGGTATTCCAGGGTTTTTCTGATATCAAGAATTGATTTTACCCCGGCGCAAAAAACAGCGACCCGGGTGCGGGCGAGCTCTTCCAGGTCTGCAGAAATATCAAAAGTGTTTTCTACACCCCGGTGAACCCCTCCAATTCCTCCCGTGGCGAAAACTCCAATCCCCGCCCTCTGGGCCAGGAGCATTGTCGCCGCAACAGTAGTCCCACCGGTTAGCCCCTTGCTCACTGCGAACGCCAAATCCTGGCGGCTAATCTTTCGGGGGCTCTTAAATTTGGCCAACTCTTTAAGCTGGGCTTCTTCCAGGCCAATTTTAATCTCTCCCCCCATTACGGCTATTGTTGCGGGGACAGCCCCCTCTTCCCGGACAACATTTTCCACGGCAAGGGCTGTTTCCCAGTTCTCGGGTCGGGGCATACCGTGGGTAATAATCGTTGATTCCAGGGCTACAACCCCCAGTCCTTTTTCCAGGGCTTTTTTTACTTCTTTCTTCACCAGAAACTTCATTCTTTTCCCTCCTCCAGTAAACCCGGGGTAATTTCCGGGCTAACACTTCCCAGCGCCTGCAGAGTAAGTTTGGCAGCCTTTTGGCCAAATTGGGAACAGTCTTCAAGGCTCCAACCCTTCTCAGAACCCGCCACGAATGCTGCTACCAGGCTATCTCCTGCGCCCGTAGCATCCCTGATATTTACATTTACCGCGGGACAATGAAAACCTCCCTCCCTTGAATGAACATAAAACCCTTCCGGCCCCATTTTTAATAACAGGACATCGACACCAAGAGCCAGGATTTTTTCTCCCGCCCCGTTTAAATCTTCAATTGTTTCCAGGGGGACTGGTAGAATTGCCCTAAATTCTTCCCGGTTTGTAGCCAGGATACTGGTGCCCCCAAGCAAAGGAATTGCCCGGGGAGCTTTGGCAACCGAGACAGTTTCTAAAACCAGGGAGAAACCAAAACTTTCTTTCATCCTGCCTATGGTTTCTAGGGCTGCAGGTTCGAGATTGGTATCAGCAATAACCGTGATTGCTTTTTTTAAAATATCTTCCTGCGATTCGATAAAATTTGAATCTATCGTTCTCAATACATCCATATCCGAAATGCCCAGGACCAGATCCCCGGATTGATCCAGGAATGCCAGATATGTCCCGGTATTTTTACAACAGCAGCCCTTGACTCTTTTAACATTTACACCATGAAGTTCTGTTTCTTCCAAAAGCTTCCTCCCCGCAAAATCGTCCCCTACTGCAGTAAGCAAAAATGTTTTTTTCCCCAGGCGGGCCAGGTTTTCCGCGATATTTCTAGCCACCCCGCCGGGACTTGTTTTAATTTGAGCAGGGTTTGAAGAATTCCAAGCAATATCTTTTAAAACCCGTCCCCTTATATCAACGTTCGCCCCCCCGATAACAACCATGTACTCTTTTTCTACGGCCATTTTTCCCTCCTTTTTAACCCCAAACCACCAAAAAACTCTATTAATTTAATTTTTTCCCATAAAAACAGGGAAAAGGTTTTACCGAAAATCAAAACTCCGGGCCTGGAATAAGATTCCAACCCGGAGTTTCATTTAAATGTTGGCAAGCTCTTTCAAACTAATCGATTCTAATTCTTGAACAACAACGTCCCGCAGCCGAACCCAGATATGGCGGGCCTCGCAGGTTTCATGCCTGGAACATCTCTGGGGGTCATCCACACATTCGACCGGGGCAAGGGACCCTTCAACGATACTTACAATTTCCGCGAGGTTAATTTTTGCGGGGTCCTTACCCAGGTAATGGCCGCCCCCGCTTCCCTTGCGGGTCCTGACCAATCCCTGGATATTAAGTGGAAAAAGAACCTGCTCCAGGTACTTGGCAGAAATACCCTGTTTTTCGGCGATATCCTTTAACCGAACAGGACCTTTTTCATAGTGGCGAGACAACTCGATAAGTGCCCTGGTCGCGTAACGAGCCTTTGTCGATAGCTTCATTTCTGAACCTCCCTTAAAACCCTATTTTACCACCATAATAATAGTATTATAATTTCTACAAAAATTTACGTTTTCCTGCCTGAAAAAAACAAACGAATAATTTCCTCGCAACTTTGCTCCAGCAGCGTGGGAGCAAACTTCATGGCCTCTTCTAAAGACCTGGGCCGGTCCAGAATTGAAAAAAAAGCCGTAAGTCCTTCCTCCCGTAATAATGCAATTTCTGGTTCTACCCAACCCCCTACTGCAACTACGGGAATTTTCTTGCTCCTTCGCACCACTCCCAGGACAGTCTTACCATAAATGGTCTGTTTATCCAGCCTGCCTTCCCCGGTAATAACCAGGTCGGCTCCTTTTACTTTTTCCTCAAACCTTACGGTGTCCAGGACTAGTTCAACCCCTGGCTGGAGTTTGCCTCCCAGAAAAACCATCATCCCGGCTCCCAGGCCCCCTGCTGCCCCTGCCCCGGGATAATTCTTTACATCAACCCCTTTTTTATCCCGGATCAAATCCCCCAGATGGCCCAGGCCCCGGTCCAGTTCCTTAATCACCTCGGGAGAAGCACCCTTCTGGGGTCCATAAACCCTGGCGGCCCCATTTTCTCCAGTAAGAGGATTATCAACATCACAGGCCACCTTTATTTCAGTCCTGGCAATCCGGGGATCCAGTCCCTCCAGGTTGAATTCGGCCAGTTTATTTAATTCTCCGCCTCCCCACTCCAGCTCTTTTCCCTCCGAATCAAAAAATCTGCCTCCAAGAGCCTGGAGCATCCCGATTCCTCCATCGTTGGTAGCGCTGCCACCAATACCAACAATAACCGTTCTGCAACCTTCTTCCAGGAGGGCTTTCAAAAGTTCCCCCGCCCCAAAAGTTGTGGTTGTTAAGGGATTTAATTCTTCTGGACCCAGTAAGGGCAAACCGGAAGCTGCGGCCATCTCCATTACTCCCTGCCCGTCGCCGAGAATTCCGTAAACTGCTTCAACCTTTCTCCCGAGCGGATCGGTTACCATGGCCTTTTTTTTCTGTCCTTTTGTTGCAGCAACCAGGGCATCAACAAGCCCTTCCCCCCCGTCAGATAGGGGGAGTTTAACCACGTCAGCTTCGAGGCAAAACGCCCTTATTCCCCTATCCATCGCTTGGGCAGCCTCTCCAGCAGCGAGGCTGCCTTTAAAGGAATCCGGGGCACATACTATCTTAAACATCACCTTTTCCTTAAGATCGCACCAAGAAGAATCCCGAAACCCAGGCCAATGGCTCCACTGACCAGGATCCTTTCTCTAATCTGGCGGATACCGGTTATTGTCTCTCTAATTTCGTCCAGAAAATCCTGGGGTGGGTTGGTTAAATGGTTCAGGGGTACATATTCTCCCCCAACCTGGCCGAAAATTAAATACCCCACAACCAGACCTACAGCTCCGAGCAGAATCCCGTAAAAAAATATTTTAAACATTTCTTTCACCCCTATAAATTTTTTCTATACCAGACTGTTTTTCCCTTCAACAGGGCCATAAACCCCCGGAAAAGGTTCCTTTTAGTGGATTTTCCCATCGGGGGGGTTTTCGTCCTCTTCCATTTTTGCCGCTGTTTTAATTGCTGCTTTTAGCCCCGAAATTATCGTTTCCAGGCTCATGGAAGATTTCCCGGGGTAGTTTATAGCCTGCTCGGGAAGGAAGGGAATATGGATCAAACCTGCCCGACTATTAATTCCCTCCCCGGCCAAATAATTGAGGATCCCGTACATAATATTATTACAGACATAAGTTCCCGCTGAATTTGATACTCCAGCAGGAATTCCCTCTTCTCTTATCGCCCGAACCAACGATTTTATGGGAAGAGTTGACCAGTAAGCAGTGGGACCACCTTTTGCAATGGGTTCATCAACAGGCTGATTTCCTTCATTATCCTTGATACCGGCATCGTTAACGTTTATTGCCACCCGCTCGATACCGATTTCACTCCTGCCTCCAGCCTGCCCAATACAGATCACAATATCCGGATCAAACCTGCCAATTACTTGAATTGCAACTTCAATCGCCCTGCCAAAAACAGTTGGCAGGCGAAGGGTTTCGATCTCCAACCCTTCAATCTTTTCGTTTCCAATTCTTCGAACCGCTTCCCAGGACGGATTCAATTTCTCCCCGGCAAATGGTTCAAAACCAGTTAATAGTATTTTCAACTCTAATCTCCTTCCCCCAGACTTTCTTGTTATTTGTCAAATAATTAATAGTCCCCAATTAAAAGAAACCTGCCAAAAAATTAGTTTTTTAAGGTTTGTTCTTTCTTTCAAAGGTATAGTAAGTATAGGGAATTTTTCCTTCAATCCTTTTTACATAGGTTGTTACAAAATCTTCCTGGTCCCAATCCGGGAAAAAAACATCACCGGGAAAATCCCTATGAATTCGGGTCATGAAAATCCGATCAGTATAGGGGAGTGCTACTTTGTAAAGCTGGGCTCCACCTGCGATAATTATTTCCCTTTCATCGCTAAATTTCTCAAAGCCTTCTTGGAAAGACGTTAGCGTAATGCAGTTAGCAAACTCAAATTTTTTGGTCCGGGAAATAACTACTGTAAAACGCTCAGGCAGGGGTCGTCCTATTTCTTCGAAGGTCCTCCGCCCCATAAAAACAGTTTTCCCCAGGGAAAGCTCCCGGAACCTTTTCTGTTCCCCGGGAATTTTCCAGGGCATTTTTCCCCCCGAACCAATGACATTATTTCTGGCAACGGCAACAATTATCGAAACTATCAACTAACCCCACCTCATTTAAAAACCGGTTCCTACATGTTTGAAATTATTAAAACTGGAATAATCTTATGAAAAACTGAAACATGATCCCGAACAAAATCGTTACCAGAAAGGTTTCTAAAAGTCTGGGGTTGCCTTCTTTTTTGGTTACATTAATGTAATACCATAAAAACCCAAAAACAATCATCCCCACAGCTGTTCCCACTAATTGTCCCAAATTTTCTCCCCCCGTTCCATCTTTTTCCCTGGCTCGCGTTCGACAGTGATAGTTACAAAAAAAGGCCAGAAAACCCCTTCATTAGAGAACTAATGCCCAACCAAGTAAAATTAGTTTTGTATCTATGGAATTTTCAGCTCTTTTTAAAATCAGGAAGCTTCAAAAACCGCTTCGGAGCGTCAATCTCAAGGCTTGAGAATAATTTATGCTGCCCAGGTTTTACCGGATTTAATTGAAAAACTTTTCCCTTCGAACTATTCAAAATTCCAACTTTCAAAGGAGTTAATATCTTCTTGATCTCAAACCAGGTCTTTCCACTCTGGGTTTCTGCTATCCTTATCATAAGCATTGTTAACCAGCACAACAAGATATGTGACTGGATCCTCTCACTTAACCGATGGTAAACCGGCCTGATATCAATAACATGTTTTAAATCCCGGAAAACTCGCTCAACTTCAAATAATTGCTTGTACCCCTTAACTGCATCTTCAGCGCTAATGGTATCATCAGAAGTACTGATCAAAAACTTGCCATCATAAAACTCTTCCTGCCTGATTTTTGCTTTATTTAACCTCAGTTTCCCCGTCTTGGTCTGGCGGATGTAGCGCCCAAAAGCAGGGTTAGATCTCAGCTTGCATGCTTCCTTTTTGTGGGGTTCTCCATCGAGCTGCTTCAGGCTTTCTAACCTTCGCTCAGTCTCCTTTATGATATCCTCACGTCGTTCTTTTTCATATTTTGCTACCTCCGGATTGCGGACCACTACAAACCTTCTTCGAGCTTCTCCATCTCCACCAATAATTACATCCTTGATTTCTAAACCATCTTTGGTTTTTGTAAACTTACCTTTGCCACTCAAAGCTTCTGCTGCCTTTCCTTTGGATCCCTTCCGGAGCTTTTCACCGATGATGTAATGTCCTCCAGCAGTTTGCAGCTTCCTGCGGTTTTCCTCTGAATTAAACCCTGCCTCTTGCACCATAATTACCCGGCCCAGTTTCCATGAATTCAAATCTTTTTTTACTTCTTCCAATATTTCCTGGTCGGAAGTATTCCCAGGCCAGGCCCAACAGCGCACCGGGATACCATCTCGGGTAACCGCAAAAGCAATTACCACCTGAGGCGACCCCGGCCGCCCATCTTTACTGTATCCTCTTTTCCTTAGTTCTTCATCTTCACTGCCTATCTCAAAATATGTGGTGGTTGTATCCAGAAACAAAAGATCAACTTCCAGATTATAGAGGTGGGCTACCTTGAAAAAAACTTTCTTTTGGATTTCCTCTGAAGCTTCCAGAAGAAAATCCATGGCCCGGTAAAGTTGTTGGGATTCCACCTTTTCCAATCCCGAGATGTATGCTTCTTCACTGACCCAGTGTTCTAAGTAAAGTTTGGAAGAAGGGGCAAGAGCTCTATTGGCTACCATAGAAAAAATCAATCGTTCGACTGGAGTCTGGTAGTCCCGATACTTTAGAAGTTTTTCCAACACGGTGTTTATGCCCATCTTGTGCCATAATTGATCAAGCAACCAGCTGCCGCCGATTTCGCGAGAACCAAGAAACTCAAGTTGCTCGCCAAATTCCATTTCTCCTCTAATTTCATTCCCTTCTTCTTCGGGCAG
>PWGV01000056.1 GCA_003554585.1 Halobacteroidaceae bacterium
CCAGGATCTCGCCGCTGTGAATTTCCAGGGAAACTCCTTTTACACGTTTGGTTCCCCGCTGGTCGCGAACCTCCAGGTCTGAGATGGAAAAAACCTTTTCCCCGGGTTGAGCTTTTTCTTTCTCCACCTTTAAAAGCACTTCCCGGCCGACCATCATTTCTGCAAGTTCGGGCCGGCTGGTTTCACTGGTATTCTTTGTCCCTACCAGTTTGCCCCGCCGCAGAACGCTAACTCGGTCGGATATCTCCATAACTTCTCGGATCTTATGGGAAATAAAGATAATTGTTGTTCCCTGTTCTTTGAGGTTGCGCATTACCTGGAACAATTCGTCAGTTTCCTGGGGAGTTAGCACAGCTGTAGGCTCGTCCAGGATCAAGATATCGGCCTTGCGATAAAGGGCTTTTAATATTTCCAGCCGCTGCTGTTGCCCCACGGAAATATCTTCAACCCGGGACTTCGTTTCAACCTTCAGCCCGTATTCCCTGGAAAGACGGGCCACTTCTTTCTCCGCACCTTTAAAATCAATAAAACCTCTATTCTGGGGTTCGGAACCCAGGATTACATTTTCAAAAACAGTCAGGGGTTCAACCAGCATAAAATGCTGAAAAACCATGCCAATTCCCTGGACAATTGCCTGTCTGGGTTCGGTAATCCTGGTTTTTTCACCCCTCAGGTATATTTCCCCTTCATCTGCATGGTAAAGACCGTAGAGAATATTCATCAGGGTAGACTTACCCGACCCGTTCTCCCCCACAAGGGCATGAATTTCTCCCGGCTTAATTTCCAGGGATATTTTATCATTGGCAACTACCCCCGGAAAACGCTTGGTTATATTTTTTAATTCGAGGATATTTTCCAAGCCCGTTCCCTCCTAAGAAGAGCAAAGGAGGGGGGCAGCCCCTCCTTTGCTATCTTTCCCCTTCTTTAGTTCCGATTAATCGTGGGCACTGCTAACTTCAATTTCACCTTCAATAATCATTTCTTTGATAACTTCAAGTTCCTGTTTTACCTGGTCAGGAATGAGGTGGTCAGTGTAGGGGAAGTCGGTCAGGCCAACACCGCCGTCAGCTACACCAAAGCTGTGGACACCCGCGTTGAATTCGCCCTGGACCAGGTCGGCGATAATGTTATAAACTGCTACGTCAACTCTTTTCAGCATGGAGGTCAGGATATAACCAGGAGCAATTCCGTCCTGCTCGCTGTCAACACCGATAGCATAGAAGTTGTTTTCTTCAGCTGCTTCAAATACACCCATTCCAGTTCCACCTGCAGCGTGGTAGATGATGTCCGCGCCACGCTCAAACTGGCTTACTGCCAGCTCTTTACCGGTACCGGGGTCGCCAAAATCTCCGGCATAGTTGATCAGAACAGTGGCATCGGGGTTTGCATATTGCACGCCCTGCTCATAACCGGTCTGGAAGTTAAAAATAACCGGAACTTCCATTCCGCCTACAAAGCCCACTACACCGGTCTCGGTCATAGATCCAGCCAGGAATCCGGCCAGGAAAGAACCTTCGTGTTCTTTGAAAACCAGGCTGGCTACGTTGGGCATGTCGGCCAGGTAATCACTGTCAACAATGGCCAGATTGGCGTCCGGATAATCCCGGGCAACAGCCTCCAGGCCAGACTCCTGCAGGAAACCAATGGCAATTACCAGGTCGTACCCTTCTTCGACAAAAGCCCGTTGATGATCTTCCATCTCGGCGATGTCATCCGGTTCTACATAATCAAGCTGAATTCCAAAGTCATCCCTTGCATCGGTAGCCCCTCTAAAGGCCGCGTCGTTGAAAGACTCGTCACCAAGTCCTCCGATAGAAAAGACCACACCTACCTTCAACTGGTTTGCTTCAGTATATTGCCCCATGGGCATGGCAAATAATAAAGCAAATACAAAAAACAATGCTAAAATTTTACGCACCGTAACACCCTCCTTTACTTATTTTTCTTTACCGCTCTTAATTATTTCGTTATTTCAGCTAAAACTCCTTTGTTTAACTCTTAAACAGTTTTTACTCCGCCAAAATGGTCCACCTTTCCTTCTGGGCTAGAGGATTCTTCCCTTCCCTGTGGAAATCGCCCATTAGGGTGATGGGAATGCTTAATTATCTTTTAAAACGGAGAATAGAAAAAAATATTCCTGATGAAATCCGGGAGATCCTTGATTTTTTGAGGAAAAAAGAAATCCCCGCCTTTATTGTTGGGGGCTCCCTGCGCAGCCTTCTCCTCAACCAGAAACCCTCCGACTGGGACCTTGCCGTGCAGGCCTCTCTGGAAAAAATGGAGAATTTATTCCCTGAAAGCAAGGGCCTGGGAAGAAGATTTGGCACAATCCTTGTCCGCTGGCAGGGCCAAATGCTCGAGGTTTCTTCCCTTCGGGAAAAAAACATATACGGAGATCTCTTAAAGCGGGATTTTACGATAAATGCACTGGCCTGGAATCCTGACCGGGGTTTGTATGACCCCCTTGATGCAAAAAAGGACCTCCGCAAAAAAATAATCCGGGCAACAGCCGAGCCAGAGAAACGTTTCCGGGAAGATCCCCTGCGCATCCTCCGTTTTTTCCGCTTCCAGAGCCAGCTGAATTTTTCCGGGGAAGAAAAAACTTTCAAAGCAATTAATCCTGAACTGCTCAATTCCGTCGCTCCCGAGAGGATTGCCAGCGAAATGGACCTCCTGCTCACAGGGCAGGCCGTGGCCCGGGCCCTGGAGGGGATGATCAAAAGCGGTGTCCTGGAAACCATTATTCCTGAATTCAAACCCCTCTTCAGGGTCCCGGGAGCAACCAGGCACACCATCCAAACCGTCGCAGCTATCCGCCCCAGGGCTGACCTGCGGTGGGCAGCTTTCCTCCACGATATTGCCAAAGGGCACACCTTCAGTCCCGGCGAAAAGCCCCTTTTCCCGGGGCATGAAAAAATTGGGACTCAGATTGCCGAAGGAATCCTTTCCCGCCTCAGGTTGAGCAAAGCCCGGCAGGAAAAGATTAAAACCCTGATCCGCTGGCACATGTTTGACATGGACCCAAGGTTAAGCGATACTGCCCTGCGGCGATTAATTAACAAAGTGGGCCGGGAAAATATTCTGGACCTGATCGAAATTCGCCGGGCGGATATTATTGCAACGACAAGGCAGTTTCAACGGCCCGGCCCAACCCTGCGGGCTTACACCAGGCGGATTAAAGAACTCCTGGAAGAAGACCTGCTTTTCTCCCGCAGGGATCTTGCGGTAGACGGCAGGGATATAATGGAATATTTTGACCTGGATGAAGGACCCGAAGTGGGGGAACTCCTGGACAAAGCTTATAACTGGGTCCTGGAAAACCCCGAGAACAATAGCCGAGAAAAAATTTTGAATTATTTATCCCGAGAAAAAAATGACCCGTAAGGGTCATTTTTTATAGATATTATTTTTTTAGCGCCACCGGTATCTGGCCAGTTCTACCTGCTCCTCCAGCTTGTTAAGGCTTTGCAAAAGCCCTTTAATTTCCGGGTGAGCAAGTTCATAATAGACCTTTAAGCCTTCTTTTCTGGACCTGACAAGACCGGCCTGGCGCATTATGGTCAGGTGTTTGGAAATGGTGGACTGGGCGTAGGGCAGTTCGTCTACAAGTTCACAAACACAGCGCTCGCCGTCTTTTCCCGAAAGGGTTTCGATTATATAAAGCCGAGTTCGGTGAGCAAGGGCCTTCAAAATTTCAACTTTATCCACGGAGAGCCCTCCTTCCGCTATTTTCCAACCCTGGATTCCTTCATTTTGAATTTAACCGGGAACCAGTTCTGGGTTCGCAAACAAATCCTTACCAGGGCCAGCATAATGGGAACCTCGATCAGAACCCCTACAACCGTGGAAAGAGCCGCCCCTGACTCCAGGCCGAAAATGGTTACTGCAGTGGCTATCGCTACCTCAAAATGATTGCTGGCCCCGATCATCGAAGCCGGGGCAGCTTCATCATAGGTTAAACCGATAAGCCTGGCGGCCCCGTAGCCAAGCCCAAAAATGGTTAAGGTCTGAATGCTCAGGGGTAATGCTATCATTAAAACCACCAGAGGAGCCCTGAGGATAACCCCTCCCTGCAGCATAAAGAGGTAAATCAGGGTAGCAAGAAGTGCCACAATGGAAATGGTTCCCATGTTCTTCAGGAAAACATTTTCATACCATGTGATACCTTTCTTTTTGATCAGGCGGGTCCGGGTAAAATACCCCGCTACAAGGGAAACGCCGACGTAGAGCATTACACTGAGAAAAATAGTCATAAAGGGAACAAACATGTCGGCTACCCCCAGGAGAAAATTACCCATGGGAGCGTATAGGACCAGCATGGTCAGGGAGTTAAGGGCTACAAGGACCAGGGTCAAGCCCATAAAACCCTTGGCCAGGTAGCTCCAGACCAGGACCATGGCCGTGCAGGGCGCTATGCCCAGGAGAATCATTCCCGCGATATATTCCCCGGCCAGGTCGTAATCGAGAAAGGGAGCAAAAATTACCCGGAGAAAAAGCCAGGCGAAAAAATACATGGTAAAAGGCTTAATTCCCCAGTTAATTATCAGAGTTAAAAGAACAGCTTTGGGAGCTTTAAAAGCGTTTCCTACCTCGCTGAAGTCAATCTGCAGCATAATAGGAAACATCATCCCGAACAATAAAATTGCGATGGGAATATTTACCTGGGCTATAGAAATAGCGTTCAGCCAGTTGGCAACCGCGGGCATGATTGTACCCAGAATAATACCGATAACGATACAAAGACCAACCCATAAGGGTAAAAAACGGTGAAAAAAGCTAAGGCTGTACTCCTTCTGTTCTGTCATCTTGCCTGGACACCTCCAGTTTTAGGATCGGAAAGGTTTTCTACAGGGAATTAAAAGGGTGGGATACCTGGAACGCCTGGCAACAGCATCTGCAGTACTTCCCAAAAACAATCTCTGCAGCCTTCCTGCTCCACGGGTTGACAGGACAATCATTGTTGTGCCTACCTCATCGGCAACTTCCATTATCTTCTCCGAGGCCAGGCCAACTTCAACTCTAGAAACAACATTAATCTCCATTGCTTTAAACCGCCGGGCAATTTCCTCCAGGCTAAATTCATATTCTTTTTTGGTTTTTTCCAGTTCTTCCGGATCTTCGCTGCTTTCAATAACCGCAACCAGGGTAACCTTCTCCAGTTTTTTTCCCAAACCAAGTACTTTTTCCACAGCTTTCTCGGAACAGCTGGAAAAATCGACGGGAACCAGAACACTCTCCAAACGGTTAGAACAAACGGGTTCCGCAACTTCCCCCTCCCGGTAGCGGTATTTTTCTACATAAACAGGAATATCGCTGCTGCGAATTATATCAAAAGCAGTGCTTCCCAGTAAGAGCTCCCGCAGGAAACCCTTGCCATGGGAACCCACCAGGATCAGGGATACGTTTTCTTCCCGAGCAATTCCCACGATTTTCTCTGGAGGGTATCCCAGTTCCACTCTTACCTTGACCTCCAGGCCCAGCTCGCTGAGCCTCTTTTTTTCTTCCTCCAGGACTTCCTGGTTGTGTTTTTGCAGGACTGTCGAGCCCATAGCCGAGCTCTGAATGTCAACAACGTGGGTTAAAACTACCTCCTTCAAGCCCAGTTCTTTAAATTCACCAACACAATGCTGGAGTTTTCGGGCGGAATCAGAGAAGTCAGTAGCCAGAAGAACCTTTTCCATTAACATATACCCACCTCCCCATTATATATTCCTAAAATACCATATATCGATTTGAATGTCAATTTATCTTTTTCCCCAGACAGAAGCAGGATAGCTGCCCATGCAGACAGAAATAATACTTAAATTTATCCTTTGTTTATTTAATAATTAGGAGGAAGGTTAATGTTTGGACAGATCGGCCCCCTTGAATTCGCCGTATTACTGGTTCTTGCGGTTATCATCTTTTCCCATAAAAAACTGCCGGAAATAGGTAAAAATATTGCCCGGGGTTTAAAGGAATTTAAAAAAGAAACAAAAAAATAGGAGAACTGCCTTTAAAAGACAGTTCCCCTTGTTTCTCCTGGCCTTCTTCCCGAAGGCTTTTTTATTTTACAGGTACTCTGCAAACCACTTTTTCATTTCTTCAAGCCGCCTGATCCTGTTTTTGGGTTTCCCTGAACGGGACAGCTCGTGATTCTCTCCCTTGAAGATACAGGTCTTCGCCGGGACTCCCCGAATTTTCAGGGCGGTGAACATCTGCAGGCTCTCCACAAGCCAGCAGCGGTAATCCTCTTCAGCGTGAATAAACAGCGTGGGAGTTTTTACCCGGTCAGCGTAAGCCAGGGGAGAATGCTTCCAGAGTTTATCTACATCGCTCCAGGGGTCTGCTCCAATCTGATCCGGGACGAAGAAAAACCCGATATCAGTAGTCCCATGCATGGATACCCAGTTAGCAATACTTCTCTGGGAAACAGCGGCCCGGAAACGGTCGGTATGTCCGATTATCCAGTTGGTCATAAAGCCCCCGTACGAACCACCAGCAACACCAAGGCGGTTTTCGTCAAGCCAGGGGAATTTCTCCAGAGCAGTATCCACGACTTCCATCAAGTCCCTGTAATCCCGCTGGCCATAGGCGCCCCTTATATCAGCAAATTCGTTTCCCCGGCCATCACTGCCCCTGGGGTTGCTGAAAACAACCGCCCAGCCTGCAGCAGCAAGCGCCTGCATTTCGTGGAAAAAGACAGACCCGTAAATTGTTTTGGGCCCACCATGGATTTCCAGAATCAGGGGATACTTGCCGCCCGGATTAAAATCGGCAGGTTTGATAATCCAGGCCTGTATTTCCCTGCCGTCATCGGTTTTAACGGGGAAAGGCTCGGGGGGAGTAATTGTCTTCTCGGCCAGGTAGTCCTGGTTAAAAGAGGTTACCCTTTTTTCCTCTCCTTTTCTCCAGAGGTACAGTTCGGGAAGATCAGTTCCCCTTAGAGCCACATAGCAAATATCCTCACCAGAAATATCGAAGCTATCTATCCCTCCCGGGATATTTATTACTTTTTCCAGCTCTTCCTCTTCCCATCTCCAGAGGCGAACCTGGCTTCCTTCAGTGGCCAGGAAGAATAGAGCATTTTTTTCGGCGATAAACTGATTGCCTCCCTCCAGGCGGACATCGGTGCCCAGTGTAACTCCCAGGCTTTTGTCCATTTCAGTCAGCTGTTCATATGTTCCGGAAACCAGGTCAAAACCAAAAAGTTCGCGGTTGGTTCCCAGGCCCATGGCCTCCATATCTGTTGCTCCAAAAATTGCCCTGTTCTCGTCGATAAAGCGGACAAAACTAACATTCAATTCGTCGCCCGGGGTCTTTTGAATGATTTCTCCCCTGCCCAGGTCGTAAAGGCATACTGAAGCAGTGAGCTCAAGTTTTTCCGCAAATTCCTGCCGGACGAAAATTACCCGCCCATCGGCAACATCAAAATCAGTTACCTGGAAAGCTCCTGAAGTCAGGGGTTCCAGTTTTTTTAAGTCCAGATAATAGCGAAAGAGGTGGGTTCTTTTGCCGGAAATCAAACCCTGGCCGTTCTGCCAGAAAGGAAGTTCTTCAAGAACCTCAACTTCTCCCTGTTCTTCTTTTTTTTCTTCTTCCTTCTGTCCGCTAAAAATCAATTCCCCGGCCTTTGATTTTTTCAACCCCGTTATTTTTAGGGGGACCCGGTCAATTAATTCGGCTTCTCCCCCGTCAATCCGAATCCGGTACAGCTCGGTTTCCACCTTTTCTTTTTCTTCCTTTTTGTCCTTTTCTTCTCTCTGGCCCAGGAATAAAACCGTGTTTTCATCCAGCCAGGTAAATGGACCGTCCTTTGGTCCTGCTGTCAGGGGCCAATACCTGTCCTTCTCCATCTCGTAAATCCAGATCCTGCTTTGATAATCATTTTCTTTTTCCCGGGGTTTTTTTAGCGTAAAAGCCACTTTTCCCCCGTCCGGAGAAAAAACAACATTCCCCGGGAATTTAAACTGCCAGAGATCTCCAATTGCCACTCTTTCCATTGTTTGGCCTCCTTCAATCTTCAGTTTTCCTCAAGGGATTGGAAGCTGATTGGTTGCGGATCATTATTAAATACTGAAAATAATCAGTGGTCACTCCCCCGCTGTGCCGGGTCAGAAAATGAATTTCCTCCCTGAAAGGTGAACCGGGAGCATCCAGCCAGAAAAGTGAAATCTCAGCGGGAGCGGCCCTCCTTAAAACTGCCAGGTCCCGGATTTCTTCAGAAGTATAATCCCGGGCCTGATAGGTTCTGGGGTCCATCCGCTTACAGTGGTCATAAACATAATAAATACTGAGAACCTGGCCTGCCCAGGGAGAACGGGGCCCGTTCAAAAAACTCCCCAGCCAGTTTACCTGGGAGTGGTTCCGCTGCAAAACATGGTTCCCGCCCCACTGGCCAAAAAAGTTACCCCTTTCCAGGTGGGGAGCGAGCTCTAAAAGGTTAGAAAAGGTGTTCTCCTCCCGGACCTGGGGACCTTCTCCCCAGGTTTCGTGGGTCTGGATCAGCCTTCTCAATCCATACTGAAAAGCAAACCAGTCCTCTCCCAGAAACTCCTGCAGATTTTCTCCTTCTAATTCGATAATTTCCTGGAGGTAAACTGCCATCTGCATGGTTTCTAGTCGAACCCGGGAGCTGTAAAGCTGGCTTTCTCCCTCCAGCTTTTTGTGATTACCCGCCATTTCCTCAAGCGGTTTTAAGGATTCCGGAGTTTCCTTACCGAGTAAAGAGCCCAGGAAAATAATGGCTGAGGTCAGGGGAAGCTCCAGGTCAATTCCAACCACTCCCACTCTTTTTCCCGGAGGCAGTTCTTCATTGAATTCTGCGAGTTTTTTAAAGAAAAAATACTGCTCCTTGCTCCAAAAAGCTGTGCCTTCCAGCTGGGTAAATACCAGGTCTAAAAGCTCTTCTTCGCCCCCCTGAAGATAATTGTTGAGCAGGCTTCCCAGGGCATAACCCCCTTCCCAGAGAAAATAGCGCACATCTGCTTTGCCGTGAAGGAAGGTTAAAAGTTCCAGGACCAGCTCGGAATTAATTCCAACTCCGTGGGCCTCACCTGCCAGGATTATCTTTTTGCCCTCCAGACCCGGTAAAAGCAGCTCAAATTCAGGTTCCCCAGAAAGCAACTCGCTGTTTTGCCGCAGGTAGTCCAGGTCCAGGGCCCTGAGCTGCCCGGGAAAAAATGTTACCAAAAAAAGCAAAACCAGGACAAAAATTCCCCTCTTTTTCATCGCCCCGTCCCTATCTTTTTCTCAGCGCAGGCCTGCTTTTAATAATTGGAGAACCATCCCCCTGTCCGCGGCCAGGCAAAGCTCCAGGTTGGGTTTCTCTCCGCTAACACCGGCATAATCTATGACGGTTAGCCCCCGGCCCCAGCGGCCCGCGGTTTCCACTGCAGCAAAGACTTCCTGCTTCTTTAAAACTGTGTGGGGGTTGATGGCTACTGCAGCCGCAACTAAATCCGAGAGGATTATGCCCCTTGTTCCCATTTTTTGTTCAATAAACCGGGCAAAGGGACAACACATCGCCAGGAAAGCCCTGGCCACCGGCCCGTCCCCCAGTTCGGCTTCCAGCTCCGAGAGCTTAAACATAATTTCTACTGTTGGTTCCCAGGGTACAAGGGTTATGGGCATCCCGGATTTTAAAACCATTGCCGCAGCCTCGGGGTCGGCGGCAAAATTAAATTCCCCAACCGGAGTTGTATTGCCCCTGCCGGTACTGGTTCCGCCCATAATTACCATTCTGCGAACCCGCTGTGCAAGCCTCCAGTCCTTTCCCAGGGCCAGGGCGATATTGGTCAAAGGCCCCAGGGTCAAAAGCCCCAGTTCTCCAGGATAATCATGGCTTGCTTTTAGTAACATGTCCACGGAATGCTCTTTTTCTTCCCGGGATTTAACAGGGGGCCTTTCCAGGTCTCCCAGCCCATCACTTCCGTGAACCGAAGGAGCGCTAATCCTTTTTTCCAGGAGGGGCTTTTCAGCCCCTGCAAAAACCGGGGTTCTGGTGGCCAGCAGGTCCTTCAGGTAGAGGGCATTAACCAGGGCCTTATCCAGATCAACATTACCGTGGACAATACTCCAGGCCAGGACATCCAGCCCCTTCTCGGCAGCTATCAGTGCCGCTGCATCGTCTACGCCGGGATCGGTATCAATAATCCATTTCATCAATCTTTGCCTCCTTTTGCAGCTTTAATATATCTTCTTTAGAAGGAAGGGAACTCTGGGCCCCCAAGCGGGTGGCTGCTACACCGCCTGCCGCATTTGCGAATACAATTGCTTTTTCCATGGGAAATCCTGCCTGCAGGGAATAACAAAAAGCTGCAGCAAAAGCATCTCCGGCCGCAGTTGTATCAACTACCTTCACCGGAAATGCAGGAAAGGCCCGGCGGTCTTTTCCCGAAAAAACGGAACTCCCCTCGTCCCCTTTTTTCAGGATAAGGGTTTTTAAGCCCCAGCCCAGAAGTTTTTCCGCCCGGGCTTCATTATCATCTTCAGCGGGAAGGAGTGCCTCCAGTTCTCCGCTGTTGGGAAACAGGTAATCTATCCTGTTATAAATCGAACGAGGCAGCTCGGCAACCGGGGCCGGATCCAGGAAAACTTTGCAGCCGGATTCTTGGCCCAGTCGGGCTGCAGCCTGAACAGTTTTCAGCGGAATTTCCAGCTGTAAAAGGACTCCCCAGGCTTCCCGGAACAGCTCCTTCGCTGCCAGAACGTCTTCTGGAGTTACCTGGCGGTTTGCACCGGCAATGGTAATTATCCTATTCTCCCCATCTTCGGACAGGGTAATTGCAGCCATCCCGGTGGTTACCCCCGTTTCATTAACCCGGGAGACATCGACTCCTTCTTTTTGCAGGCCGTCTTTGAGTTCTTTCCCGTAAGGATCCCGGCCTACTGCCCCGATCAACTTAACATCAGCCCCGAGGCGGGCCAGTCCAACTGCCTGATTGGCACCCTTTCCACCGGGAAACCGGTGAAACTCAGTCCCAGGAAGGGTTTCCCCGGCCCGGGGAAATCTGGGCACCCGGAAAACCAGGTCCATATTTATACTACCAACAACTACAATCGGCCCTCCCATTATCCCCGCTCCTTTACATATATTGCTTTTTATTTTGTTTTTCTCGAAATGCGCCCTTCTTCCTCTTTTATGTTACAATATAGTTATCAAAACACGCGAGGTGGATTTAAAATGGCTTTAAACCTGCACAAAATTCTGGAAATGGACTGCCTGCAGGGAGCAAAAGTCCTGGCAGGTGGCAAGGGTTTGGACCGGGAAATTAAATATATAGATGTGCTGGAGGTTCCGGACATCAAAAACTGGCTAAAAGGGGGTATATTCCTTTTAACCACCGCCTATGCCATAAAAAACGACCCTACGGCCCAGGCGGACCTGATCCAGTCCCTGCACGAGGCAGGGGCTGCAGGACTGGGAATTAAACTGGGGCGTTTTATCAAAACCCTGCCTCCTGAAGTTACCGCCCTGGCCGATGAGCTTAAAGTTCCGGTCATTGCCATTCCCAAGGAAGTCCCCTATATAGATATCATGATGCCCATTTTCAACCTTATCCTGGATAAAAAGGAAAACCTCCTGCAGCGCTCCGAGCAAATCCACCAGGAGCTAACAGGGGTGGTCCTGAAGGGAGGGGGCTTTGGAGAAATCGCCTCTTCTCTCCACACTATTACGGGTTTCCCGGTCTCTATCATGGTCGGAGAAACTCCCATTGCCTTTGCGGGAGGAGAGGGATTTCCGGATTTAGAAGATACAATATCCCGGGTTAAAATAAAGGGAATTAAAAACCCCAGTCGCCTGGAAAAAGAAGGTTTACACCCTCCCTGCCTTGCTGCACCCATTATTGTCGACCGAGAAACCCTGGGGCACGTCCTGCTTTTTTTCTGCGAGGAAAAGCAGGAACAGCTCTTCTTCCTGGCCCTGGAACACGCTGCAACTGTAGCCGCCCTGGAAATTATGAAGGAAAGAGCAATTACCGAAACCCAGGTCAAGCTCCAGGGAGATATATTCGAAGTTTTGCTCACCGGTTCTTATCAGTCGGAAAACCCCCTCCGCCGGCGGGCGGCCTACCTGGGCTGGAATCTGGACCAGGATTACCAGGTTTTGCTCCTGGAAATTGACAACATTGAAGACTATTACCTTGCTCCGCCGGAACAGGGCAGGATAAAAGCTCAGGAAATAGTCAGGGATATCCATTCCATAGTTTCCAGAACTCTGGACTATTTCAACCTGGACTATAACCTGGTTCGCCGCAGCGACAGCTTTATAATTCTCCTGGGAAAAAAAACCAATAACCAGATTTCCCTGGAAAAATTAACTGAAAAGCTCCTGCTCCAGGCTGAAAAGAGGCTGCCGGAAGTTTCTCTGTCCTTTGCTACAGGCCGTTTCCACCCGGGAATAGCAGGCATTAAAAAAGGTTTCTTTGAAGCAAGGGAAGCTTTGAAACTGGGCAGAAAACTTCAACCCCGGGAAAAACTCCATAATTTTGCAGACCTGGGAATATATAAACTTCTTCTCCAGGTTGGCGACCTCGCTGAATTAAAATCTTTCTTCCAGGAAGAGTTGGGACGACTCATGGAATACGACAAAAAGCACAATAGCGAACTGATAAAAACCCTGGAAGTTTTCCTGCAATCCCAGGGAAACAAACAACAAGCGGCCCGGGAACTGCATATCCACCGCAATACCTTAAATTACCGCCTGCAGCGCATTGAGGAAGTTCTGGGAGTAAACCCTGAGGACAGCAATAATTGGCTCGAATGTCTTTTGGGTTTAAAAATTAGCCGGATCCTATTTTGAGAATTGTGCGTTAAGCACAATTTCCGGTTATTAAATTTGGTTATCATTAACATATTCTTTCCCGGCCCCGGGGATTATAATTAGGTAAGACACCGGAGGCCGGACCTAACTCCTACAGGAAGGGGGCGGCCGGGTTGTCAAAGTGGAAACTGGCTCTGGTGCAGTTCAATTCCATCTTGAAAAATCCCGAAAAAAATCTCCAAAAAGCTGCCGACTATATTAAACAGGCTGCTCAAGGCGGAGCAGATGTAATTGTATTCCCCGAGCTATTTACAACAGGTTATAGCCCCGATTTAATCGGCAGGGATTTTTTTCGGCTTGCGAATAAAATAAATGGTCCAGCTTTTAAATTCCTATCCCGCAAAGCGCGGGAGGCCAATATCAATGTTATTGCCCCCCTTGTTTTTACACTGGATGATCCGGGGACAATATATAACGGTGCTTTTATTATTAACCGCCGGGGCGAACTTGTTGGAACCTATGCCAAAACGCATCTCTGGAAGAAAGAAGCCCTCTATTTCACACCCGGCAGTGACCTACCAGTATTCGAGCTGGACGGCATTCCCTTTGGGGTCCAGATCTGTTACGACGGGGGCTTCCCCGAGGCTTCCCGAACACTTACTTTCCGCGGTGCGAAAATTATTTTTGCTCCCTCGGCCTTTGATCAAAACGATCGTCACCTCTGGGATATTTACTTCACCGCCCGTTCATCCGAAAACGGCTGTTTCACAGTCGGAATTAACCGAACGGGAAAGGAAGGAGACATCGTTTTCTACGGCAACAATAAGGTAGTTAGCCCCATGGGCCACCTGATCTTTGAGGGAAGGGATAATTCGGAAGAATTGCAGCTGGTAACCATCAACCTTGAAGAAGTTGAACGAGCCCGGGAGCGCGTTCCCTTCTTAAGGGACCTCCGCCCCGACCTCTATTCCAGTTAACAGGAGGCCAAAATGATCTGGGCAGAAGTAATTGAGATTAGCA
>PWGV01000144.1 GCA_003554585.1 Halobacteroidaceae bacterium
ACCAGGAATATGCATCTTTCCTTCAATTTTTGTTCCTTTTCCAACCACGCTCTCTACTTTGTCCCTTTTAACTTCTTCTTTTTTCCATCCTTCGTCTTTTCTCTTTACTTCCTCTTTTCTCTTTACTTCCTCTTTTCTACCCAGCAAAAGCCCCACCTCGCTATTTTTTATTGATAAACTCCAGGGGATTTTGGGGAACTCCGTTCACATGCACTTCGTAATGAAGATGGGGACCGGTGCTCCTTCCGCTATTCCCAGATCGGGCAATAACATCTCCCCTCTTTACTTCTTGGCCTGTCGACACCAGCAGCTCTCCATTATGCGCGTAACGAGTTTTAAAGCCATAGTCGTGGTCAATATCAACCGTGTAGCCATAACCGGTTCTCCACCCGGAATATGTAACCACACCATCTGCCGTTGCTAAAACCGGCGTCCCATACCAAACAGCAATGTCAACTCCTTCATGGAAGGCCTGACGCCCGGTAAACGGATCTCTTCGGGAGCCAAACCCTGAAGCGATGTAACTGTTGCCCTGATCGGCAAGAGGCCAAACGTTGGGTGTTGCTGCCTGAATAGCGCTATATTCCCGGACTGATTCCACAAGGATTTCCATGTCCTCCTGCTGGGCTGGTATTACTTCCCGCATTTTGCCCAGTTCCTGGTGCATGCTCTGGATCAACCCAAAAGCATCATCGCGAAGGAGCCTGCTGTTGCGGCCTCCCAAACCTCCAAGCTCAAACTCATAAGGTTGATAGCTCAAAATATTTCCGAGACTCGCAATATGAGCCATCTGTTCCTCTGTCTCCTGCAAATCTTCCGTGAGCAGTTCCTGAATTTTCCGCCCCTGTTGCTGAAGAACAAGTAAATCCTGCTGCAGTTCTTCCGTTTCCCGGAAAAGGTTTGCCAGTTCCTGGCGTAATTTTTGATTCTCCACTCTAACATCCTCCAGGTGAGCCACGACCTTTTGCGAATCCTGGTAGCTATTTAGATAATTCCGGTAGGAATAGGTTAGAAATCCCATATAGCCAATGATCGCAAAAATCAACAGGAATAGTGCCGCCCGGGGGATTGTAAAACTTAGAGAAGACCCCTCGGAGTGGGGGATAATTGAAATTGTCAGGCCCTCACGGAACTGTTTCTTAACTTCTTTCCACAATACTTGTTTTTTCATGCTCTCTCACCCCATCAGGAATCATAAATTTCTACAAAGTGTGGATTATTCCTGCCTGAAACCCAAATTATTTGCTTCCTACCGCAGAAACCTTCCATTCCTCCCACGGTTCTTCGTTGCGAATAACATGGACTGTGCTGGCCAGGTTAACCACAAGGCCTGCATGGTTCGGAATAATCTCGAGTAAATCTCCTACTTTAATTTCGCTTTCCGGGGGAAGGGTCAGGATACCATGTTCCTCTGCCAGCCTGCTAACAACAATTTCCGCATTTCCCTTAACCTTTCCATATCCAGCAAAAATTGTTCCGCCTTTCACTCCCCTATCCAGGCTTAAAGTTTTGCTCCCTGCATCAACAATGCACCTTTCCTTCGTGGGCCGGGAAACAACCCTTGTTAAAACAGTTACTGCGCAGTCTTCTTCCATTGCCACACCCAGGGAAACCTCTCCCAAATCATTAAAAACATAATTTCCGGGCCTGATTTCTGTAACTCCTTTAACCATTCCGGCCATCTTCGCAGTAGGAGTGGACCCAACGCTGACCCGGGGACAGGGCAATCCTTCTTTTTTTAGGTTTGCTGCCAGATCCGCCATCATCTGTCCTTCCTGCCGGCCAATAGCCTGGACCTTTTCGGGGCCCCTGGCGTCGTGGCAGTGTCCGGCGTGAGTCATTATCCCGGAAAATTCAAGAGACCCTTTTCCCTGGATCTGCCTTGCTAATTCTAAAGCCCCTTCATCGGGAAGGACTCCACATAGATTGTTCCCGCTATCAATTTCTAAAAGAACTTTTAGCTTTGTTCCTTTTTTACCTGCTTCCCGGGCCAGGGCCCCAATCCCTTCGGGGCTGTCAGCCACCACGGATATTTCCGCCTTTTCCGCAAACCTTAAGAGCCGTTTGATTTTTTGGGGACCGCTGATTGGAGAGGCCACGAAAACATCTTTCAGCCCCCCGTCTATCATGGCTTCTGCTTCATCCAGTTTTGAAACTGTTATTCCCACGGCTCCCTGATTGACCTGAATTCTAGCCAGCCGGGGAATTTTATGGGCCTTTACGTGGGGCCGGAGATCTACACCAGCCTCGCCGGCAAAACCTGCCATATCGGTTATATTTCGGACCAGTATTGCTTCTCTTAGTAACGGCACTGGGGTGTCAATTGCGGCAAATTTTTTTTTAGTCAACGGAGGGCACCTCCATTTAGCTGATGAACAAGTTCTTCCTGGGCGCTGGAATCAGCAAGAGCCAGAACCTTATCTCCATCGCGGAGAACAGTATTACCCCTGGGAACCAGGGCAGTGTCACCCCGCAAAATCGTAACCAGGATGGCTTCCATTGGCAGGTCAATGTCTTTAATTTTCTGTCCCGCAACAGGAGCACCATTACAAACCTTTATTTCAACCATATTCAGGTCGCCAACTTTTTGGTTGAGAAGGGAAGTTATTTCCTCCAAGCTAACATCCTTGGTTACCAGGCCTGCGAGGATCGAAGAACTGCTCACAGCAACATTTACTCCCAGCCATTCAAAAAGCTTTTCATTCCCCGGGGTATTAACCGCAGTAAAAGTCCGGGGTACATGGAACTGGCGCTCCGCCATCTGGCAGATAGCCAGATTGTCGTGGTCATCATTGGTTACTGCTAGAACCACGTCGGCTTCCTCCACACCTGCTTTTTTCAAAACTTCCGGTTCCGAACCGTCCCCGTGCATAACCTGAATTCGGGGGTCTTGTTTTATGTTTCGGGCTTTTTCCTCATCCTGTTCAATCAAAATTACATTGATTTGTTTTTCGCTTAAATCTTTGGCCAGATAGCGGCCCATTTTCCCGCCGCCAACAATTAGAACCTGCATTTTCCAACCTCCTAACAATTTACCCAACTAATGCTCCCTGCCCAGAAGGTCGTATATCCTTTCCAGTTCCTGCAGGGAACGGTATTCAATATTGATTGTCCCTTTTTCCGGGCCCCGGGGCTTAATTGCAACCCTTGTGCCCAGGGAGTTGTTAATCTCTTCTTCTAGTTTATTTATCTGTTCATTCCGGTAGGAAGGGCGATTGCTTTTTCTCCTCTGCTTTCTTTCCCTCCAGGCGGAAACAAGTTTTTCTGTCTGCCGGACATTAAAACCTTCCTTCACTATTACCCGGGCAGCTTCCTTCTGCTCTTCCTGGGACGGCAGAGCAAGTAGGGCACGGGCATGCCCCATGCTGATTGTTCCACGTGAAACATTTTCCTGAACCTCCGGATCCAGCTTTAACAGGCGCAGCGAATTGGCAATTCCCGACCTGCTTTTTCCCAGGGTCCGGGAAACTTCTTCTTGGGTCAGCTCAAAATCTCCAATCAGCCTCTGCAAGGCTTGGGCCTCTTCAATCGGGTTCAGGTCCTCCCGCTGCAGGTTTTCAATCAGGGCTATCTCCATCATTTCCCTTTCAGCAAAATCCCTTGTGACAACGGGAACTCTTTTCAATCCCGCCTTTATTGCTGCCCGCCAGCGCCTCTCTCCGGCGACAATCTGAAAGCGTTTTTTTTCCATTTTCCTGACAATCAGCGGTTGAATTACACCGTGTTGTTTTATGGATTCCGTTAATTCGGCAAGGGATTCGTCAGAAAAATCTTCTCGCGGCTGGTACGGGTTGGATTCAATATAATCGAGGGGAATTTGATTGGCTTCTCCTTCCAGTTGCCCGGGAGGAATTAACGCTTCCAGACCTTTTCCAAGGCGCTTTTTACTCATTCTTCACGCCTCCTTTCAGCCGGGTTAAAAATTCCTCGGCCAGCTCCTGATAAGATCGGGCCCCCTTTGATCTGGGGTCGTAAAGGATGATGGGGAGCCCAAAAGAAGGAGCTTCGCTCAACCTAACATTCCGGGGTATTACAGTGCCATACACTTTCTCGCGAAAATAATTTTTTACTTCTTCGATAACCTGCTGGGAAAGATTGGTCCGGGAGTCATACATGGTCATGATAACCCCCGCAATCTCCAGGTCCGGGTTCAAATGATTTTGCACAAGCTTAATGGTCTGCATTAACTGGCCCAGGCCTTCCAAGGCATAATATTCGCATTGAATGGGTACCAGGATTTTTTCAGCCGCAGCCAGGGCATTTAGAGTTAAAAGCCCCAGAGAAGGAGGGCAGTCGATTATTGTAAAATCATAGTTGTCCTTAACTTTTTCCAGGGCTCGGCGGAGTTTGACTTCCCGGGAAAAAGAAGAAACCAGCTCTATTTCAGCCCCGGCCAGTTCAATGGTTGCAGGAACCAGGTCCAGGTTCTCTACACTGGTTTCAACAATAATTTCGGTTATTGGAACATCTTCAACAAGCAGGCTGTATACACACTGCTCCAGTTCGCTTTTATCCACTCCAACGCCACTGGTTGCATTGCCCTGGGGATCGATATCAACGACAAGAATCTTTTTGCCCTTCTCCGCCAGGGTGGCGCCAAGGTTTACTGCAGTAGTGCTTTTCCCCACGCCACCTTTCTGGTTGACCACGGCCAGCACTGTGCCCATTTTTTCACCCCTCAATTCTTTTCTTCTTGGGCATCTTGATGTGGAAGGAGATCGAATCCTCGCCTTCTTCCTCTTCAAACTGAATATCAAGGCCCCATTCCTTCATTTCTTTAACGGTTTTCCGGATGGTATTGACATAAAGCCTGGTGTCCTCAAATACTTTTAAAACCCGGCCGCCTTCTTTTTTCTTGGACTTTTCCCGTTCCCGTTGGTTTAGCCTTTCAACCAGTTTCTCGGTCTGACCAACGGAGTAAGCGTTCCGAATTACCTCCTGCAGCGCTTTTTTTTGGAGCTCTGTTGTTCCAAGCTTCAGTAGTGTCCGGGCATGCCGTTCGGTTAAACCGGCCTCAATAATTTTATCCCTGAGCGTCCCGGGGAGGCGAAGTAAACGGAGTTTATTTGCTATTGCGGACTGGCTTCGGCCAATTTTTTCCGCAAGTTCTTCCTGCTTCATATCGAAAGAAAAAAGCATCCTCTGATACCCGGTAGCTTCTTCAAAAAAATTCAAATCTTCTCGCTGCAGGTTTTCCACCAGGGCGAGTTGAGCCATTTCTCTGTCCCCGATTTTTTTTACAAGGCAGGGCGCTTCTTCTCTGCCCAGCATTTTCAGGGCCTTCATTCTTCTTTCCCCGGCAATTATCTGAAAACCATCCTCCCAGGGGCGCAACAAAAGAGGCTGCAGAAGCCCATTTTCCTCAATGGAAGCAGCCAGTTCTTTTATTTCATTATAGCCGAAACTGGTCCGGGGTTGATAGGGGTTCGGAGAAATTTTTTCAAGTTTAATAAACCTGATATCCTCGCTATTTTCAGTTCCCGGCCCAAAGAATTTTGCCAGGGGATTTTTCACGGTTACCCCTCCCGTACCTTGGTATTGCTCCAACCTTATATTTCTGTACCGAGCTCCGTTTTCCCTTCTAGTAAAAAATATCTCTTAATCCCTTATTATTAAACGCTTATTCGCCTTTTATCCCAATGGTCTTTTTTTTATAGCCGCTGGACGCCGGGGAAATCGGGAAGGAGTTTTTTCTATTTTTTTTACAAGCTGTAAGAAGTGTTCCTTACCGCTTATCGAATGGGAAAAGCGCTTATCAATACCTCCACCCAGCATTTGCAAGGCTTCCCGGCTCTTTTCCAGTTCTTCATCAAGAGCGGGGCCCTTCCAGGCCAGGAGAAAACCTCCAATCCTAATAAAGGGAAGGGCCAGTTCTAAAAGGGCAGGGAGGGAGGCAAGTCCTCGAGCAGTTAAAAGCCCTATCTTTTCCCGGAACTCATCTTCTTTAGCCAGGTCTTCCGCTCGAGCGTTTATAACATAAACCTCTTTAAGCTCCAGGCTCCTAACTAAGTTCCTGAGAAATTCCGCTTTTTTCTCCCTGCTTTCCACAAGGTAAAAGGCCCTTTTTTCGCTGCAGATGGCCAGGGGTATTCCCGGAAGCCCACCGCCCGAGCCCAGGTCCATCCAGGGCCCGTCCAGGTAAGAAAGCAGGGGGAGGGCGACAAGAGAATCCAGCAGGTGGCGTTCTAAAAAATTCTTTTCTTCCCCCCTGCCCAGGAGGTTGAAAACCTGGTTTGCAGAAAGGAGTTCCCGGGCGAATAAGTCCAATTTATCAATCTTTTCCTGGGGGATTTCCAGCCCTTTTTTACCCAGTACTGCGGTGATTTCTTCGGGACTAGTCATTTCTTTTTTTCCTTTCCAGGTAAATCAGGAGGGAGGTTATATCTGCAGGGGAAACCCCATTTATCCGGCTCGCCTGTCCCACAGAACGGGGCCGGACGGCTTTCAATTTTTGTCGGGCTTCTGTTCTCAGGTTGGGAACCTCTTCATAGTTGATTTCATCTGGCAAAAGCTTTTTTTCCAATTTCTTAAAGTGCTCAATTTCCCTTTTCTGCCTCTCTATATAGCCTTCGTACTTTATCATGGTTTCAACCTGTTCCTGAATTCCTTTCCTAAAATGGGGGAGTTCGGGTTCAAGGTCCAAAAGGTCAACCCAGGTGATTTCCGGACGGCGGAAAATTTCCTTTAAAGAAACAGGCTTATTCAATCCTCCACTGCCTTTTTCCTGGAGGATTTCATTAACCTGGGGGGTAGGTTTGACCTGGATTTTTTCCAGAAGTCCCAGGACCATTTCAATTTCTTTTTGTTTTTCCTGGAATAATTTCCAATGGCCATCTGCAAGAAGTCCAATTTTCCGCCCGAGAGGGGAAAGCCTCTGGTCGGCATTATCCTGTCTCAGTAAAAGGCGGTATTCCGCCCTCGAGGTAAGCATCCGGTAGGGCTCCTCAGTTCCCTTGGTAACAAGATCATCGATCAGAACGCCAATGTAGGCCTGGGCCCGGTCTAAAATAATGGGGGCTTCGCCCCGCAGGGAGAGGGCTGCGTTTATTCCCGCAATTAAACCCTGTCCGCCAGCTTCTTCATAACCCGAAGTTCCGTTAACCTGTCCCGCGGTATAGAGGCCTTCAATATGCCTAGTTTCCAGGGTAAGGTTTAGTTGTCTGGTGTCAATTACATCGTATTCGATGGCATAACCCGGCCGAACCATGTCTACTCTCTCCATGCCGGTTATAGTTCGCAGGAAAGAAAACTGGACGTCTTCGGGAAGGCTGGTGGGGAGGCCGGAAAGGTACATTTCCCGGGTGGAAAGCCCTTCCGGTTCTATAAAAATCTGGTGGCTTTCTTTATTGGGAAAGCTCACTACCTTGTCTTCGATAGAAGGGCAGTAGCGGGGCCCGGTTCCCTCAATTACTCCAGAAAAGAGGGGAGCACGGTGGATATTCTCATTAATTATTGCATGAGTTTGGGGATTGGTGTGAGTTAAATGACAGGGGAGCTGCCCCTCGATTCCCTCACGACCCTCGTGAAGGAAAGAGAAGAAGAGCGAACCCGGGTGCCCGGGCTGGGGTTCCGTTTTTTCGTAATCAATTGTTCGGCCGAGGACGCGGGGAGGGGTACCGGTTTTAAAGCGCTTCAGGGTAAAACCGTGTTCCTGCAAGGAACGGGAAAGTTCTCTGGCCGGCATTTGTTGATTGGGGCCTGCTTCAAAAGTCGTTTCTCCAATAATAATTCGGCCGCGCAAAAAGGTTCCGGTAGTCAGGATAACTTTCTGACCCCGATATTTAATTCCCGTTACGGTCTCTACTCCCCGGATCTTTCCTTCTTCAACCAGTATTTTGGTAACCAACCCCTGTTTTAGATCAAGGTTGCTTTCTTCTTCTAAAATTTTTTTCATCCGCAGGTGGTACTTCTTTTTATCTGCCTGGGCCCGAAGAGCTTGAACTGCAGGGCCTTTCCGGGTATTCAGCATGCGGACCTGGATCATCGTAGCGTCAATATTATGCCCCATTTCTCCCCCGAGGGCATCAATTTCCCGAACAATATGCCCCTTGGCTGGTCCGCCTAACGAGGGATTGCAGGGCATAAAAGCAACATGGTCCAGGTCAATGGTCAAAACCAGGGTTTTTAAACCCATTCTCGCGGCAGCAAGGGCCGCTTCACAGCCGGCATGCCCGGCCCCAATTACTATAGCCTGATAGTACTGCGGATATTCAAACATTTTTTTGCCCCCTATTTCCCTATACAGAACCGGGAAAATATTTCCCGGGAAATATCCTGGCTAATTGTTTCCCCTGTAATCTGTCCCAAATGGTGCAGGGCCCCGCGGATATCGACCACTACAAGATCCATGGTAATTCCCTGCTGCCATCCTTCCCGGGCAGCTTTTACACTTTTCAACGCATCCTTTAAAGCCCTTTCGTGCCGTAAGTTGCTGACCCAAATCCCTTCTTTATCTGCAGTTCCAATTATTCTTTTTCTGATTGCTTCCCGAACATTTCCCAGGCCCTGACCTTCCCTTGCGGAAATAAAAAGGATTTCTTCTTCGGGAAAATGTCCCTTTACCCGGGAAAGGTCAATTTTTTCCTCCAGGTCAATTTTGTTAACAATAACCAGGCTTTTTTCCGGGGGAATGGTTGCAAGCATTTTCTCGTCTTCAACAGTAAAACCTGTTGTGCTGTCTAAAACCGCAAGTATCAAATCGCTTCGTTCCAAAAGTTTTAAGGTTCGGTCCACGCCAAGTTTTTCCACTTCATCCTCGGTTTCCCTTAATCCGGCCGTATCGATTAAACGGAGGGGAATTCCATCTAAGTTAATAATTTCCTCGACGGAATCCCTTGTTGTTCCCGGAACGGAAGTAACAAGGGCCCTTTCCTCTCCCAGCAGAGCATTCAAAAGGGTGGATTTCCCAACATTGGGCCGCCCGATTATCGTTGTTCGGACACCTTCCCGCAGGGCCCTGCCCCGGGAATAAGTGGCCAGGGCTTCTTCCAGGTCGCTTTCAACCTGATTAAGGTAGGATGCAACATCTTCTAAGGACATTCCATCCAGTTCGTCTTCTGGAAAATCAATCGATGCTTCACAATAAGCCAGAACTTCCCACAGGCGGTCGCTGCTTTCCCTGATAAACCGGGAAAGGCTTCCCCCCAGGTGGTCAAGGGCGAGGCGAAGCCCCTGCTTGGTTTTGGCTTCGATTACGTCCACAACAGCCTCGGCCTGGGCCAAGTCCATTTTCCCATTGAAAAAAGCCCGCCGGGTAAACTCACCCGGTTCGGCCAGGCGAACACCCCCGTCCAGGAGCAGGTCAAGAATGGACTTTAGGGGGACAGGGCCCCCGTGGCCAATAATCTCCACCATATTTTCTCCTGTATAGGAATTGGGAGCGTGCATGACTAGGACAACTACTTCATCGGCAACCGAACCGCTGCCCGGTTCAACAATATGCCCATATGCAGCGGTGTAACCCTTCATTTCCTTTATTCTTTTTTTTCCGGGGTTTTTAAAAATCCGACCCACCTGCTCATGGCTTCCGGATCCGCTCACGCGAATTATCCCCAGGGCTCCAATTCCCGGGGGCGTGGCCAGGGCAGCAATGGTATCTTCACGGTTCATCCGTTCCGCCTCCTAAAAAAACCCAGTAATAAATTACTGGGTTAGTTGGGCTCTATGCAAACTTTGCGGAAGGGTTCTTCTCCCTGACTGTAGGTTTTCACCCGCCGGTCATCCTTTAACGTCATATGGATAACCCGCCTTTCCTGGGGAGACATGGGCTCCAGGAGCACCTTTCTGCGAGTGCGGGCTGCTTTTTCAGCCATCCTCTTGGCCAGGGCTTCCAGGGTTTTTTCCCTCCGATTTCTATAATCCTCAGCATCAATTATTACCCTAAGATAATCCTCTTCCTTTTTCCGGTTGGCAACAAGGGTTGTCAGGTACTGCAGGGCGTCAATTGTCTGGCCTCTTTTTCCGATTAAAAGCCCCAGATTTTCTCCTTCAATTTCCAGGGTAACCTGCTTGGGATTTTCATTTTCCTCAGTAATATTTACCTGAACTTCGGTTCCCATTCGGTCGCAGACCCCTGTTAAAAAATCACGGGCGATTTCCTTTTTCTCTTTTTTCCTGCGGGCTTTTATCCGAGCATTTTTTCCGGAAATCAAGCCTAAAATTCCCCGGCTGCCTTCTTGAAGGACTTCAATATCAACTCTTTCCCGGGGTAATCCCAGTTCTTCAAGGGCCTTTGCAATAGCTTCCTGAACGTTTTTACCTTCCTGGATCAATTCATCCATTTTAACTTGATTCTCCTTTCGCCACTTCCTGGCGACGGTAAATCAGGTACTGCTGCCCGATCATGGCCAAGTTAGATGTAAACCAGTATACCAGAACCCCGGAGGGAAGGCTCATTCCAAAAAAGACAATTAAAACGGGCATTACCATCCCCATCGTTTTAGTTTGTGGATTTGGAGGAGCACCGCTCCACTTTTGCTGCAGATGAGTCTGCAAAAACATTGTTACCCCTGTTAGAATGGCCAGGGGCAGATCCGGTTCGCCCAGGCTGCCAATCCAGAGAAAGCTGGCTCCCTGCAGATCATCCAGTCTTATAATTGTCTGGAAAAGGGCGATCAAAATAGGAAGTTGAATTAAAAGGGGTAAACAGGAAGCCAGGGGATTAATATTATATTTTTTATATAGTTCCATCATCTTTTGCTGCTGGGTTTGCTTGTCATCCTTGTACTTGTTCTGGATTTCCTTAATTTCCGGCTGGATTCTCTGCATATCCTGCATGGACTTATTCTGTTTAACAGAGGAGGGGTAGAGGATAAGCTTTAAAACCAGGGTCAATAAAATAATGGCCAGTCCCCAGTCGCCAGTAATGTTATAAAAAAAGCGGAGAAACCTCCCCATTGTTTCCCATAGAAAAGAAAAAATTCCACCATTGGATTCAGCTAGCGTAATAATGTTGGTCAAATTACCCAAAAAACCAAAAACCATTTCCATTGCCAAATAACCTCCTAACCCGGACCATGTTTTTATTTAATTGGATCATATCCACCTTTGCTATAGGGGTTGCAGCGTAAAATTCTCCAAAATCCCTTGAGCAGCCCCCGGCATACTCCAAACTGTTCTATTGCCTGGATCATATACTCTGAACACGTGGGGTAATATCTACAGGTTGGGCCTTTAAGGGGGGATAGAAATTTACGATAAAAGTTGAGCAAACCAATTAATACTTTCTTCAAGACTTCCCATCTCCCTTCCAGAGATTGGCCTTTTGTAATAGTTTTTTCTCGCCGGCCAAAATTTCCTTAAAATCGGCCTGCAATATTCCCCTCCGGCCAATAAAAAGGAGGAGGTAGCCATCTTTAACGTTGGGGAGTAGGGTGCGGTAAGCTTCTTTCATCTTCCTGCGGACTCGATTGCGGATTACTGCCTTGCCCAGTTTTTTCCCAACAGAAAACCCCGCCTCTCTGTGTCCCGGTTCCCAGGGATAATAGTAAAGAACCAGGTTGCGATCGGCGAGAGATTTTCCTTTTTTAAATAAAAGGGTGAATTTCCCCCTTTCCCGCAATCGTTCTTGCCGGGGCAAAGACATTTTATTTCATCCTTAAAAAAAATAGGATTGACCACTCAGAATTTTTCTTATAATATGATCCTGTAGCAGAATTTTATTCTATAAAGATTATAGGTTATTTATTTCCGCCCGTCAAGAAACTTCATAGAATATCGAATAATTTAACCCTCCAAGACAGGAAGGGTTTTTGATTTCTGTAGCGAAAAAAGAAAAGACCCTTCAAAAGTTGCATCCATTTTGGAGGATATGTTTATTATAATTTTCGGCTTAACCTTCAGCCACAGCTTGTTAATAAGGTTGTGAATAATGATTCCTATTTTTACCCTGATGATCCCCAACCGGGCTGTGGAAAAATTGTGGATTTCTACTGACCTTTTCGCCTGCAATTTTTTTCAATCTTCATAAACCTTCTTAGACAAAGGGTTTTTAGATTTTATTTTTTTATAAAAATAATCCACAGTTTTTCAGACACCTCTGGGCGTGGTTCATCTGATTTTTTTTCACACCCCTGTTAACAAGTTGTGGATAACTTTGGGAAAAGGAGAATACATATGTCAACAAATTTGCCCATGGAAACCATCTGGAATCAGACCCTGGAAAAAATGAAAGAAAAGCTCAGTCGTCCTTCTTTCGAAACCTGGCTTAAGGCAACCAAGCCAGTAGCCTTCAGGGATGACTTCCTCCTGGTTGAGGTTCCCAATGAATTTGCCCGGGACTGGCTGGAAAGCAGGTATTCTGACCTGATTGAAGAAATCCTGCAGGCAGTCACCCAGTCCCCACTGCAGGTCAAATTTACCATTCACAACTCGCCCACGGAGTTAAACAACCAGCAGCCCTACCGGGACCTTAAACCTGACGGCCCGCAAAGTAATTCCGGGGCGTACTTTTTGAACCCGAAGTATTCCTTTGAAACATTTGTAGTCGGGGACAGCAACCGCTTTGCTCACGCGGCTTCCCTTGCTGTCGCCGAAGCCCCCGCCAAAGCCTATAACCCCCTTTTCGTTTACGGGGACGTTGGACTGGGCAAAACTCACCTGATGCAGGCAATCGGCCATTACACCCTCAGGCAGAATCCTGATCTTAAAGTTGTTTACGTTTCTTCCGAAACTTTTACCAATGAACTTATAAATTCTATTCGCGATGATAAAACCGTTGATTTTAGAAATAAATACCGCACCATTGATATTCTCCTCGTTGACGATATCCAGTTTCTTGCGGGAAAAGAGAGGACCCAGGAAGAGTTTTTCCACACTTTTAACACCCTGCACGAAGCAAACCGCCAGCTTGTAATTTCCAGCGACCGGCCCCCCAGGGATATACCAACTCTTGAAGAAAGACTGCGCTCCCGCTTTGAATGGGGATTGATCACGGACATTCAAAAACCCGACCTGGAAACTCGAATTGCAATTCTCAGGAAAAAAGCCAGTATAGAAAGAATTAATGTTCCCAACGACGTAATTGTCTTTATTGCCAATCAAATCCAGTCCAATATCCGGGAACTGGAGGGAGCCCTTACCCGGATTAAGGCTTATGCTTCAATGCAAAATATTCCCATCACCGTTGACATGGCCAAAGAAGCCCTGCGGGACATCCTGGCTCTTTCCCAGCCGCAACCGCTTTCCATCGAAGATATTCAGGAAGGTGTGGCCCGCTTTTTTTCCCTGCGACCCAAAGATATGCTTTCCAAAAAAAGGACTCAGAATATAGCTTTTCCCCGGCAGATTGCCATGTACCTTTGCCGGGATCTGACCGATGCCTCCCTACCCCAGATTGGACAGGCCTTCGGAGGGAGGGACCACACTACAGTTATCCACTCCTGTTCCAAAATTATCAACCAGCTTGAAAAAGACGCCACCCTCCGCTCAACACTGAACAAACTCCAGGAAAACCTTAAAAAGAAAAAATAACAATGTGGATAGCCTGTCTTTTTTTCCCCAAGAATACTGACAGGCCATCTCCTTGTTTTTAACCACTTTTTTCCCTTATCCCCAATGTTAACACCCCCTACTACTCTTACTCCTACTGATTCAAATAAATATTAATAAAAACTGGCGGCCAGTTTTCCGCCCAGAAAAAAAGGAGGAATTCTTTTGGATTTCACTATCCAGCAAAAAGATTTATCCGCTGTTATCCAGAATGTACAGCGGGCGGTGGCTTCTCATACCACCATGCCGGTTTTAAGCGGGATTAAAATTGAGGTTCTTGAAGACAAAATCAAACTTTCGGCAACTGACCTGGAAATAGGAATTGAAAGTCAGACTGCAGGAGAAGTAAAAGAAACGGGGTCTGTAGTTCTTCCCGCCCAGCACCTGGGAAATATTATTCGGGAACTTCCCAATGAAAAAGTTAGGCTTTCCATGAAGCAGGAAAACAGCGTAGAACTCAAGTGTGCAGGTTCCACCTACAATATCAGGGGCTTTCCCCCTGAAGATTTTCCCAGCCTTCCTCAAATCGATGAAGGTCTGAGCTTCAACATGAAGCAGGGAAACCTTAAAAGCCTGATTGAAGAAGTGAAATTTGCCGCTTCTACCGATGAGAACCAGCCCTTTTTACACGGAGCTCAACTCAGTATAAATGAAAACAAGATGGAGCTGGCAGCAACCAATACTTATCGCCTGGCCTACCGGGAAATGGATTTTCCCGGGGAATCTCCTGAAAAGCAGATCGAGGTTATCATCCCCCTGAAAACTCTCCAGGAACTTTCCAGGCTTCTCGGATCAGGGGAAGAAGATGAAGTTTCCCTGACCCTTAAGGGAAATCACCTTCTTTTTTCTTTTGCACCGCTGACTATTACTTCCCGTTTAAAAGAAGGGCAGTTTCCCAATTACCGGGAGGTTATCCCCCGGGACTTTAACACTACCTGTAATATAGACCGGGATCAACTTCTCCACGCCGCCCGCCGCGCTTCCCTCATTGCCCGGGAAGACTCCAACACCGTGGATTTTGAATTTAAAGAGGGTCAGTTAATAATAACCACCCGGGATTCCCGGATCGGGCAGGCCTACGAGGAAGTTGCAATGGAAAAAGAGGGGACTGAGATGAAGGTTTCCTTTACTGCGGATTACCTGCTCGACGTTCTAAAGGTTTTGAGAAACGAAACGATTACTATAAATCTCCAGGACGAAAGTTCAGCCTGTGTTTTCAGAAGCCTGGAAGATTTCACCTATACTTACGTAATAATGCCGGTTCAGAACTAGGTTGGATAAAATGAAAAAGATAAGAATCCATACCCCTGATATTAAACTGAGTCAGTTTTTAAAATGGGCTGAAATTACCGCGACCGGCGGCGAATCAAAGAACCTGATTCGAGAAGGAAAAGTTAAGGTAAATGGAGAAGTTGTAGTAGTTCCCGGAAAAAAACTTCATCCGGGTGATTTAGTTGAAGTAGAAGGTGAAATGAGAGTTAAAATAGCCGGGGATGGATAATATTGCAACTAAAAAGAATATATGTAGACAATTTTAGAAACCTCTGCCGGGAAGAAATTCAGCTTAACCCGGGCATTAATATAGTCCTGGGGAAAAATGCCCAGGGAAAAACCAATTTCCTGGAAGCTATATATATCCTGGCTTCAGCAACTTCTCCCAGAACGAATATAGAACAGGAAATGGTAGCCTGGGAAAATGATTATTATTTTATCAAGGGAGAGGTTGAAAGCCAGGATGATACCTTTGCAATTTCCGTTGGTTACACCCAGGGGAAAAAAAGAATCCGGGTTAACGAAAATCCACTGGAAAGGGTTAAGGACCTGCTGGGACGCTTTATGGTGATTTTTTTTGGGCCGGAGGATTTGCAGTTGATTAAAGGTTCTCCTCAGCTCAGAAGGCAATTTCTGGACAGGGAAATTTCCCTTCTTCAGCCCCTTTATTACGAAAACCTGCAGCGCTACAGAACTGTTTTAGCCCAGCGCAACAACCTGCTCAAGGAAATAGGAGAAAAAGGGATAGGTGAAAGTGAACTGGAACCCTGGGACGAGCAGCTCGCCGATTTGGGAGGAGAACTTATTACCAGGAGAATCAGGTTTTTAAACGAATTAAAGGAAAAGATAAACAGCAGGTATGCAGAAATTTCAGGTGAAGAGGTCGGGTTTAAGGCTGAATATGAACCCAGCATTGCCCTGGATAAAAAAAGTTCCAGCCAGGACTGGAAAAGAGCTTTTATTGAAGCCTGGAAAAGGAGAAGAAAAGAAGAAATAATAAGGGGTGTTACTATTTTGGGGCCCCACCGGGATGACCTTTCTTTTCGACTCGGCGATAGGGAACTGAAAAATTATGGATCCCAGGGACAGCAGAGGACCGCGGTCCTGGCTTTGAAAATCGGAGAACTGGAATTAATGACCCAGGTCAAGGGTGAACAACCCGTCCTGCTTCTGGATGATGTCTTTAGCGAACTTGATGGGACCCGCCAGAAAGCTCTCCTCGATTTAATAGGGGGAAACATTCAATCGATAATTACTACTACGGAGAATAATTTCCAGGAAATAAAGAAACCCTGTTATTATTTCACCGTTGATAAAGGAAAAATAAACAGGTGGGAAGGGAGGAACTAATTTGTACCTTCATTTAGGGAAAGGACACATGGTATCCTGGCAGGAAGTTATTTTAATTGGACAGATAGGCTGCATTGATAATAGCGAGGACACCGGTAATTTCCTGGAAAAAATGAAAGATAAGGGTGAGGTGGTTGACGTCTCGGAAGGAGATCCCCAGAGTTTTGTTGTTACTCCGGAGAGGGTTTACTTATCCCTGATATCGGCAGGAACCCTGGAAAAGAGACTCAACAAGTTAAATATTCCTGTTATAAGAGAAGATTGAGGAGGTAAAGATGGATAAGAACAAGGTAAATGGACCTGGAAACTATGAAGCCGAACAGATTCAGGTCCTCGAAGATCTGGAGGCGGTTCGCAGACGCCCCGGAATGTATATAGGGAGCACTGGTCCCCGGGGCTTGCATCACCTGGTTTACGAGGTGGTGGACAACAGCATAGATGAGTCACTCGCAGGTTATTGCGATAATATTGAAATTATTATACATGCCGACAATTCGGTTACCGTAACTGACAACGGGCGGGGCATTCCCGTCTCTGCTCATCCCAAGGTTAACAAGCCTGCGCTGGAGGTTGTAATGACAATGCTCCACGCCGGCGGAAAGTTCGGAGGGGAAGGCTACAAGGTCAGTGGCGGATTGCACGGAGTCGGCCTTTCTGTGGTTAATGCCCTTTCCGAGCGGCTGGAAGTTGAGGTTAGCAGGAATAATAAAATATATTTCCAGCGTTACGAACGGGGAATTCCGGTTACAGAACTCAAGGAAATAGGTGAGACGGATAAAACCGGAACCAAAACAGTTTTTTATCCAGATCGGGAAATTTTTGAAGAACTGGATTTTAAAATTAAAACTTTAAGCCAGCGTTTGAGGGAGCTTGCCTACCTCAACGCGGGAGTTACAATAACAATCACCGACGAGAGGGAGGAAGGATCCCAAACCGAAAAATACCGCTATGACGGCGGAATTATCTCCTTTGTCCGGGAATTAAATAAAAACAAAGATCCGCTCCACGATGCCCTATTTATGGAGCAGAAAATGGAAAACTGCGAAGTTGAAATTGCGATTCAGTATAACAACAGTTACGTGGAATCAATTTTTTCTTATGCCAACAACATCAATACAGAAGAGGGTGGGTCCCACCTGGCCGGTTTCAAAACCGGCCTTACCAGGACACTTAACGATTATGCCCGCAGGTTTAATTTCTTAAAAGAGGGAGAAGACAACTTTTCCGGTGATGACGTCAGGGAAGGTTTAACTGCGATCATAAGCGTTAAGCTGACTGAACCCCAGTTCGAAGGCCAGACCAAGACCAAGCTTGGTAACCCGGAAATGAGGGGTATCGTAGATACCGTTTTAAGCGAGGAGCTAATTTCTTTCCTGGAGGAAAACCCGCCTGTTGCCAAAAAGATCATGGAAAAATGCATCAACGCTGCCCAGGCCCGGCAGGCCGCCAAAAAAGCCCGGGAAATTACCAGGAGAAAAAACGCTCTGGTCAATACATCGCTCCCGGGAAAACTGGCTGACTGTACCAGCAGGGCAGTTGACGAAGCGGAGATATATATCGTTGAGGGCGATTCTGCTGGAGGTTCGGCCAAGCAGGGTAGAGACCGCTATTTCCAGGCCATACTTCCGCTCCGGGGAAAAATTTTGAACGTAGAAAAAGCAAGACTCCATAAAATTTTGAATAATGAAGAAATAAGGGCATTAATTACGGCTCTGGGTACGGGAGTAGGGGAGGAGTTTAAATTAGAAAAAGCCCGTTACGGCAAAATCATTATCATGACTGACGCTGATGTTGACGGTGCGCATATTCGGACTCTGCTGTTGACTTTCTTTTACCGGTACATGAGTCCCCTGATCAAAAAGGGAATGGTTTATATAGCCCTGCCGCCCCTTTACAAGGTCACAAAGGGCCGCAAGGAATTCTATTTCTACGGTGACCGGGAATTAGAAAAGGGTCTGGAAGAGATTGGCCGCAACGGCATTTCCCTGCAGAGGTACAAGGGTCTCGGGGAGATGGATCCCCACCAGCTCTGGGAAACTACCATGAATCCCGAAACCAGAAATATCAAGCAGTTAAATATTGAGGACGCCATGGAGGCTGACCGGATTTTCAATATGCTTATGGGGGACAAGGTAGCTCCCCGGCGCGAGTTTATTGAAACCAATGCCCATCAGGTGGCCAACCTGGATATATAGAGGTGATAAAGAGCTATGGATGATAAAATTGAAACCGGGCGCGTAATCCCGGCAGATATTGAAGAAGAAATGAAAGTGGCCTACCTGGATTATGCTATGACCGTAATCGTGGGCCGGGCCCTTCCTGATGTTCGAGACGGCTTAAAACCCGTCCACCGGAGGGTCCTTTATGCCATGCATGACCTGGGGCTTGCTCACAACAAACCGCACAAAAAATCAGCCAGGGTAGTCGGGGAAGTTCTCGGTAAGTACCACCCCCATGGGGAAACGGCTGTATACGACACCCTGGTCCGGATGGCCCAGTATTTTTCCATGCGCTATCCCCTGGTTGACGGTCATGGAAACTTTGGTTCTGTAGATGGTGATAGCGCTGCGGCAATGCGTTACACAGAAGTCAGGATGGCCCAAATGTCAACAGAACTTCTTGCCGATATTGAAAAAGATACCGTTGATTACAGGGATAATTTCGATGATTCCCTGCAGGAACCGGAAGTTTTACCGGCCCGCCTACCCAATCTTTTGTTAAATGGGTCTTCGGGTATTGCCGTGGGAATGGCTACCAATATTCCCCCGCACAATATTCGGGAAATTGTAAAGGCGATTAACTTTTTGATTGAAAACCCGGAAGCCACTATTGACGAGCTTTGTGATATAGTCACCGGCCCCGATTTCCCCACCGGGGGCTTGATTATGGGGTACTCCGATGCCCGCAAGGCTTATAAAACCGGGCGGGGCAGTGTCACCCTCAGGGGTGTTGCCGAGATCGAAGAAATGTCGGGAGGCAAAGCAAGAATAATTGTTTACGAACTTCCCTACCAGGTCAACAAGGCAGCCTTAATTGAAAAAATAGCGGATATGGTCAGGGATAATAAGCTGGAAGGGATCCAGGATTTAAGAGATGAATCCGACCGGGACGGGATGCGCATTGTAATCGAATTAAAGAGAAAGTCCCGGCCCCAGGTTGTTCTCAACCAGCTCTTCAAGCACACCAGACTCCAGTTGAATTTTGGGCTCAATATGCTGGCCCTGGTTGATAATCAGCCCCAGGTTTTGAACCTGAAGCAGGTCCTGGAAGAATATATTAAACACCAGCGAGAAGTAATCACCAGGAGAACCCGCTTTCTCTTAAATAAAGCGGAAGAAAGGGCTCACATCCTGGAAGGACTTCGCATAGCTTTAAATTACCTCGACGATGTAATAGCCCTGATCCGCAAATCCCCCGACGGAGAAACTGCCAGAAAGGGGTTAATGGAAAAATTCGGTCTAACCCAGGTCCAGGCCCAGGCCATCCTGGATATGCGCCTGCAGCGGCTTACTGCCCTGGAAAGAGATAAGATCGAAGAAGAATACCAAGAACTGCGGGAAAGGATCTCCTACTACAAGTCCCTTCTCGGGGACCAGACCCTGGTTGATGGAGTTATAAAAACCGAACTCAAGGAAAGAGCAGATAAGTATGATGACGAGCGCCAGACCAGGATTGTAGCCCAGGAAGCTGAAATTGACTTAGAAGATCTGATCCCCAGTGAAAATATTCTGATTACCCTCTCTCATAAGGGCTATATCAACAGGATGACCCTGAGTTCCTACCGGTCCCAGCACAGAGGGGGCCGGGGAATGAGGGGCATGAATACCAAGGAAGGGGATTTTGTTTCGGATATTTTCATGGCCAATACCCATGATTACTTGCTTTTCTTTACCAACCGCGGCTATTTATACCGGATTAAAGTTTATGAAATTCCGGAATCCGGGCGCCAGGGCAGGGGGATGGCCCTGATCAACTTGCTGCCCCTGAGGAGCGAGGAATATATAACCGCTGTAATCCCCATCCGCTCCTACAAGGAAGAGGGAGCTCACCTGCTGATGGCAACTAAAAATGGGTTGATTAAAAAGACTTCCCTGCAGGAATATGAGTCCAAATATACCTCCCTGCGGGCCCTCAACCTGAGGGAAAACGATGAACTAATTGCCGTCCGTTACAACGCTTCCCCTGAACAGGAAATAATGATTGTCAGCAAGAAGGGGAAAGCGATTCGCTTCCCATCGGGGGCTCTGAGGCCAATCGGGCGTTCATCCCAGGGAGTTAAAGGAATTAGCCTGTCCCGGGGAGATGAAGCAGTGGGAATGGAAATAGCTCACTCGGATGAAGATGTCCTGACTGTTTCCTGGGAAGGCTACAGCAAAAGGACGCCTGTAGAAGATTACCGGATTCAGCAGAGGGGAGGCAAGGGCCTGATCGCAGCAAAACTCAGAGACAGGGAAAAAGACGGGCTCGTTGCCTTCAAGATGGTCCGGGAAGAGGATGAAGTAATTGTTGTAACCCGCCAGGGGAGGTTGATCAGGCTCCAGATAAAAGAGGAACTGCCCCGGTTGAGCAGAAATACAATAGGGGTGCGGCTCATGCGCCTGACCAAAGGAGACCGGGTTGTCTCCCTGGTAAGAATAGATAAAGATTAAACAAAAAGAGCAGTCCTTCTGGACTGCTCTTATTCTGAGGCCCCGAGAAAGGAAATAAAAGGCTGGGAATCCCCCGCGGGGAAGGAAATCAACCCCTGTTCCCAGAGCATTTCCAGGCAATTATCGACCATAAGATGGTAAAACCAATCATAGAATTCGGAAAAAGAAGAATAATCCGAGGCAGGTAAACTGTAAAAGGCGTTTAATAAGGAAGAAGAGTAACCGGAAAAATAAAGACCTATTTTTTTCCCGAGTTCCTGGCCCAGGCTTTCCAGAATTTCCCCGTCAGTCCGGGTCAGAAAGGGCACCTGTGGCTTTTTTTCAGAATCGAGCAGGAGAAGGTTCTCGAGAAAAGGAATAATGTCTTCCGGGGGTTCAACCCCTGAAAAATAAAATTCCCGGTAAGCAGCGAGAACTTCTTTGGCAAGTTTTTCCCCCCGGGCAACCCCGAGTTGTTTATACAGAGGAAAGAACCCGAGGGGTGGGAAAGCCCTTTGTTTTTCTCCAGCCTGAATTCCAAAAAGCCCGCAATAATAATTTCCTACCTGTTCCCCGCGTTCTCGGAACTTGCCCAGAAATTCCGGATAATCGGTCTGGATAACCTGGAAATAATATTGCCCTCCGGCCCTTTCGGGTGGGGTGTTTGCAGGAATTTCCTTCAGGCTATTGGTAATTAACCGCCGATTACGCGTCAGGAGGTAGTAGCCAATTACAATTAAATCCAGGTCTTCCCATTGATGGTCTTCGCCCAGGGATAACTTGTTCAAGCGATTTCTGATCTCGCTGAACCAGTCCTGGATGGGAGAAAAAAACCCCTGGGCAATTTCCCGGGCAATACCGGGGATGAATTGAGTTTCTTCGGCAAGGACCATGAAAAAAGAAGGATAAAAGTTATGTCCTTTTTTCTTGACTAAATCTGCCTGTAAAAGTAGGTCCAGGTCTTTAGAAAGCTGAGAATTATCATGTCCCAACCGCCCCGGGTTTTTGCCTTTATGTAATGCCATAAGCAGGTCAAGGCGGCGGTCGCGGTGACTTCCATAAAAGATATTAAAGGGACTAAAAGGGCTGTCGATTTTGGCTTTCCCGGAAATAAGCAACTGGGAATTCAAAGAAATCGCCTCCTTTTTCACACTGGTAATTTAGTTGCGTATTCAGACCCTTTGTCTTAGAAGGGAATTTTATTAAAGAAAGGTGGTAGTAAATGTCATTTCCGCGGATAGTAATTCATACCGGTCGAATCAAAGAAAATGCTCAAACCATATCCGAACTGGCCCGCAAGGATGGGATTAGCATATCCGGTGTAACCAAAGCAACCTGTGGAAATGTCCATGTTGCCAAAGCGATGCTGGAGGGAGGAGTTAATGGTTTCGCGGATTCCAGGCTCATTAACCTGCGTAATCTCCGGAATTATTTTGGAAAAGATGTCACTCTTCTCCTTTTACGTCTTCCCATGCTCAGCAAGGTTGATGAAGTTGTTGAGACCGCTGATGCAAGCTTAAACTCGGAAATCAAGGTAATTGAAGCGCTGAGCAGTGCAGCAAAAAAACGGGGCAAAAAACACGGAATAATGCTTATGGTTGACCTGGGCGACTTAAGAGAAGGCCTCTGGCCGGACGCTGTAAGGGAAGCAGCCCGGTTTGTGGAAAACCTTCCCGGAGTTTACCTGCAGGGACTGGGGACCAACCTTACCTGCTACGGGGGAATTTTGCCTACGGAGGCAAACCTGGGTAAACTGGTGGAAATCGGGCAAAAAATCCAGGAAGATCTCGGTAAAGAACTGTGTTACATATCGGGGGGCAATAGTAGTTCCCTGCATCTTCTGGGTACCGGAATTCCCAGGGGCATCAATCATCTCCGGGTTGGGGAAACAATTTTAATCGGCAACGATACTGCTCTTTCCGAACCATTCCCGGGAACCCGGGCAGATACCTTTGTTATCCAGGCCGAATTAATTGAAGCCAAGGTAAAGCCTTCAGTCCCCATAGGGAAGGTAGGGGTAGATGCTTTTGGCCGGGTGCCCAAAAAACCCGAAGATCGAGGTCTGAGGAGGAGGGGAATACTGGCTATTGGAGAACAGGATATTCAACCAGATGGCCTGACCCCGATGGACCCAGGTATTGATATTCTCGGTTCAAGCAGTGATCACCTGCTTATTGACATAAATGATAATCCCGATGAACTAAGAATAGGCGATTACCTTAGCTTTACCGCCGATTACGGAAACCTGTTGCGGGCAATGACCTCGTCCTATGTCGACAAAGTTGTCTTTTGAAAAAAAAATAAATTTAAGTATAATAAGGTGGGACAGCAAAACACTTTAATTTAAAAAAGGAGGCGTTGTTAATGGCAGTAAGTTTAAAAGGTAGAAATATCCTTACCCTGAGAGATCTTACCACTGAAGAAATCTGGCAGCTGGTTAAAACTGCAGAAACTCTCAAAATGGAAAAGCTCCGGGGCCAACAAAACAAGGTTCTGGAAGGAAAGCCTCTGGGGATGATTTTCCAGAAACCCTCCCTGCGGACCAGGGTTGCTTTTGAAGTTGGAATGTCCAACCTGGGCGGTCATGCCGTTTATCTGGGTCCCGATGATATCAAGCTCGGTAAGAGAGAAACCACCGAAGATATTGCCCGGGTTCTTTCCCGGTACGTTGACGGAATTATGGCCAGGGTTTTCTCCCACGAAGATGTAGTTGAACTTGCAGAAAAGTCACGGGTGCCGGTACTTAACGGACTTTCCGAATTTACCCACCCCTCCCAGGGCCTGGCTGATCTTTTGACCATCTACGAGAAAAAAGGTTGCCTCAAGGGAATTAAGATGGCTTTTGTTGGAGACGGCAACAACATGGCCCATACCCTGATGTTCGCCGCATCCAAAATGGGAATGCACATAAATATGGCCATTCCCGAAGTTTACAATCCCCGGAAAGACGCAGTAGAGGATGCCAAGCGTTTTGCAGCGGAGACCGGGGGTAGTGTAAACCTGATGGATGATCCCCAGGAAGCTGTCAAGGATGTGGATGTAATCTATACCGATGTTTGGTTAAGCATGGGTCCAGGAAACACTGACCAGCAGGAAAAAGAAAAAGTAGAAAGACGCCGCATATTCCTGCCCTACCAGGTCAATATGGATCTCCTGCGCCTGGCCAAAGACGACTGCATAGTGATGCACTGTCTGCCGGCCATTTACGGCGAAGAAATTACCAAAGATGTGGTTGAAGATCCCCGCGGCCGCGTGGTCTATGACGAAGCTGAAAACCGCATGCATACTGCAATGGCTATGATGGCTCTGACCATGGGTAGCCAGACATAAAAAATAAATTAAAACGCCCGGGCCCCAAGGCTCCGGGCGTTTTACTTCTAACCGAGGAAATATTTCAGGTCTTCATCAACATTTCCTATCGGGTTTAAACCAAACTTCTCCTCCAGGACCTTGCCAACCCCGGGGGACAAAAAGGCGGGGAGGGAGGGTCCCAGCTTGATATCTTTCACCCCCAGGGAGAGCAGAGTCAGCAGGACTATAACCGCTTTTTGCTCGTACCATGCTATATTGTAGGAAATGGGGAGTTCATTTATATCATTCAGTTCAAAAACCTCTTTCAATTTCTGGGCTATTACCACCAGGGAATAGGAATCATTGCACTGGCCGGCATCAAGAACCCTGGGGATGCCCCCGATTTCTCCCAGTGGAAGCTTATTATAACGATACTTGGCGCAGCCGGCAGTAAGTATAACGGTGTCCTGGGCCAATTTTTTGGCAAACTCGGTGTAGTAATCCCTGCTTTTCGTTCTTCCGTCACAACCAGCCATGACGAAGAAGCGTTTTATGGCTCCGGATTTTACCGCGTCCACGACTTTATCTGCTAAAGCCATAACCTGCCCATGCGCAAAACCCCCTACTAGCTCTCCTGTTTCAATTTCTTCAGGAGGCTGGCACTCCAGGGCTTTTTCGATTAGGGCCGAAAAATCCTTTTTGCCGTCGGGTTCTGCTTCAATGTGCGCACAGCCAGGGTATCCGGCTACACCGGTTGTAAAGAGGCGGTCTTTGTACTCGTCTTTAACCGGGGTAATACAGTTGGTGGTCATGAGAATGGGACCGTTGAAACTCTTGAATTCTTTGTTCTGCTGCCACCAGGAATTACCGTAATTACCGACGAAGTGGCCGTACTTTTTGAAGGCGGGGTAATAATTGGCCGGCAGCATTTCGCTGTGAGTATATACGTCAATTCCCTTACCCTGGGTTTGTTCCAGTAGTTCTTCCATATCCTTTAAGTCGTGACCGCTGATTAAAATCCCCGGGTTATTCCCGGCTCCGATATTTACGCTGGTAATTTCAGGATTGCCATAGGTTTCGGTGTTAGCCTTATCCAGCAACGCCATGGTTTTAACCCCGTATTCGCCGCATTCCAGGACCAGAGCGGTAAGGTCTTCAACCGAGAGGCTCCGGTCTATAGTGGCTACCAGGACTTTTTCCATAAAGCGGGCTATATCCGGATCGTCCTCGCCCAGAACTCTGGCGTGGGTAAGATAGGCGCTTATCCCCTTCAGACCGTAGGTTAAAAGTTCCCGCAGGGAACGGATATCTTCATCCTTAGTCCTTAGAATTCCCACCTCGCCTGCTTTTTCCTGGTAGCTTTTTATTCCCGAGCCCGTCCAACGCAGGACATCGTGTTCAGGGAGAGAAATATTTTCCTCAGAATTTTCGATTTTTGTTTTCAGTTCCTCGCGTAATTCCAGGGCCCGGTCAATCCTTTTTACAAAATCATCTTCGGAGAAATTAGCATTGGTAATTGTCGCGAACAGGCTGGAAGTTATGAATTCGGGAACCTCTCCCGGGTCAACTCCGACTTTGCGGGCCTTCTGGGTCAAAAGGGCCAGGCCTTTGACCAGGTAAACGGTAAGATCCTGCAGTTTGGAAACCTGGGGTGATTTTCCACAAACCCCCCGAACATTGCAACCTTCTCCCTTTAAAGCTTCCTCGCACTGGTAACAGAACATTTTACCCATTGTTATGCTCCTTTCCTTTCCTGGATTTTTCCGTCAATTCCCAGGATAATTATTTCCCGGGGTATATCCTTACCTGCCCTTTCCAGGGCTTGTTCCACGAGTCCTACGATTCCCCCGCAGCAGGGGACGCTCATCCGGACTACCCTGATATGCTTGATAGGGTTGTCCCGGAAAATTGCCGTTAATTTTTCCAGGTAGGCCTGGACATTATCCAGCTTGGGACAGCCGATTAAGGTAACCCGATTTTCCATTAAACCTTTTTGCAGGCCCGGACCTGCGAAGGCCGTGCAGTCTGCAGCAATCAGGAGATCGGCTTCCAGAAAATATTCAGCCCGGGGCGGAACCAGGTGAATTTGTATCGGCCACTGCATTAAGGCAGAAGATGACTGTTGGGCTGGAGCTGCAAGACTGCAGGGGCTTGAAGAGGGACAACCCCCCTCTATTCTGGCCTGGACAGCTTCTTCGTCAAAAGGCTCTGTTTCCCGGGTAACCATTTTTATTGCATCCCGGGGACAGGCCGGCAGGCAATCCCCCAAGCCATCACAATAGGATTCGCTGACCAATTGAGCTTTGCCATCAATAATTTCTATTGCCCTTTCATGGCAGGCTTCAGCACAAAGCCCGCACCCGTCGCATTTTTCCTGGTCGATTTCAATAATCTTGCGCAGTTGCTTGATTTTCAACACCTCCCTGATCATTTACAACAAAGTATAGTATATCGATAGGAATAATGCGGTAACAATTGTTACGGAGGGAGAAAATGAAAATAAAAAAATTTTTGCCGGAAGAATGCTACATTTTCCAGGACAAGTCCCCCGAAGAGCTGGAACTGCTCCTGGAGAAAACCCGCCCGGTAATAAAAAAATTCCAGCAGGGGGAAAAGATTGCCTCCCAGGAAGATAAAGCGGGTTTTTTGGGAATTGTCCTTCGGGGCAGGGTTGCTGTGAAAAAATCCTTTTCCACGGGGAAAATGGTTACCCTGGCCACCTTTGCGAGGGGACAGGCTTTCGGGGAAAGTGTTCTTTTTTCTGCCCATCCCCGGTATCCAGCGGATATTATCGCCCAGGAAACAACAGAAGTATTGCGAATTTCCCGGGAGGACTTGCTGATGTTGTTTAAAAGGGATCGGGAAATACTGCTCAGGTTCATGGAGACAATATCCAACAGGGTTCTGATGTTATCCAATAAAATTGAACTCCTTTCCCTGGGAACGATCAAACAGAAAATTGCCTATTACCTGCTCGGGCAGGCTGCAAGCGAAGGGAAAGATATTTTCCCCTGGGAATTTTCCCGGAATGAGCTTGCCGATTATTTTAATGTTTCCCGCCCATCTCTTTCCCGGGAACTGGCCCGCATGAAACGGGAAGGGCTCATCGATTTTGACCGGAGGAAGGTGGAAATAAAAAAACCTGATGAACTTGAAACTATGTTGCTGGATTGAGGAGGAGAGGAGTTTAAAGGAAAACAGGGCAAATAAGCGAAGTACAAAATAATCCGCTTGGAGGAGGAAGGGCGATCTGGGAGTGAAAAGGGAACAAGCCAGGGAAAAAGTCCTGCAGTTATTTGACCGGGATGAACTGCTGGATCTTTTAAAGGAACTGATAAAAATCCCCAGCCATAAACAGGTTGAATGGCAGGAAGATCGGCTGGCCCGGTTTATCCTGAACTATCTCCAGGGAGAGGGTTTGGATAATCTCAAGCTGGACTATATTATGGAAAACCGCCCCAATATCCTGGCTTTACTTCCGGGAAAAGGAGGCGGAAAAAGCCTTACCTTCAACGGCCACCTGGATACCGTTCCCCCATATAACATGGTGCTTCCCCCTATCAGCCCCTGATTAAAAATGGGTTTTTGTATGGCCTGGGAGCCGTTGACATGAAGGGCTCCCTTGCTGCAATGCTTTTGGCGATGGTCCTGGTGAAAAGATCAGGATTAACCCTGCAGGGAGACCTGCATTTTACGGGAGTCATCGACCAGGAACAGTGTTCCCTGGGAACCGTTGAGTTGGTCCGCAGGGGCTTTAAAGTAGATTATGCTGTGGTGGGCGAACCAACGAACTTACAAATCTGTGTGGCCCACAAGGGAATGGAGTGGATGAAGGTTGTTATTCGGGGAAAATCGGCGCACGGCAGCACTCCGGACAAGGGAAGAAACCCCATATATATGGCCACCCGGGTGGCCCGGGAAATTGAAAACCTCAACGCAATCCTGCAGAAAAAATATCACCCCCTTGTAGGAAGTCCGTCAATCAATGTGGGGGTTATATCGGGGGGAGATGATCTGAATATCGTCCCCCAGGTATGTTTTCTGGAAATTGACCGCAGGTGGACGCCGGAAGAAAGCCTGGAAAGCCTGTACCAGGATGTAGAGCATATCCTGAACCGCTTAAAATTAGCCTATCCCGGTTATCAGTACGAGTTGCTCTCCATGGATGATCGGACCTGTCCCCTGCGCAATATTCCACTGGATGTAAACCCAGACATCCCCCTGGTAAATTCACTTCGCCGCAACCTGGAAGAATTTACAGGCACAGATCCTGGGTCGACATCTTTCAGGGGGTGGAGCGATGCAGCCCTGCTGCTTCGGGACCTGGGGATACCTTCCGTAGTTTTTGGCCCCGGACTATTAGAGAAAGCCCACGCTGCTGATGAAGGAATTGAAATCAAAAATCTGATAACTGCCCTGCAGGTTTATGTCGGTTTGATTATTGACATCTGTGGAATTTCTGAAGAATAACTGATCAAGGCGGAGTAGTCCGTCTTTGTTTTTTTCAACGATTATACGAGCATGCATAAAATTTTAAAAATTACCGAAATTAAAGCAGGAATCCGGAATGTTGCAATGAAGATAATAAGTGGAAGTCTGGAACGCCTTCTTGCCTCCGGGGCAAGAGGGTTCTTTCTATGCTTTTATGTATATAATGGAGTAGGTAAGTTCAGTTAATTATAATTCAGGAGGTGCTTGATTTGGAGAAGGTAAAAGTAATCTTATGGGGCCTTGGAGCCATGGGCAGCGGAATGGGAAAGTACCTGCTGCAGAAAGAGGGAATTGAACTGGTAGGTGGAATTGAGCGGCCCGGTGAAAAAGTCGGAAAAGATCTGGGAGAACTGCTCGATTCTGAAAACCTGGGGGTTCAAGTCAGCGATGACCCCGAAAAGGTCCTGCAGACAGAAGCAGACGTAGTTTTAATCGCCACCTCTTCTTTTGTCCGGGAAGTATATCCCCAGATTGAAATGGCTGCCAAAGCCGGCCATAATATCATATCAATTGCCGAAGAGATGGCCTATCCCTGGGCCCAGGAGCCGGAATTTGCAGATAAAATTGATAAAGTAGCCCGGGAAAATAATGTAACGGTTCTGGGAACCGGCATCAATCCCGGTTTTGTAATGGACCTGCTGGTTATTGCCCTGAGTGGGGCCTGCGCCAGGGTTGATAAGATTAAAGCAGCCCGGGTCAATGACCTTTCACCTTTCGGCCCCACGGTCATGGAAACCCAGGGTGTGGGAACAACACCTGAAGAATTTGAAAAAGGAATCAAGGAAGGAACCATTGTTGGGCACGTTGGTTTTCCCGAATCAATAAAAATGATCGCCGATGCACTCGGCTGGGAGCTCGATGAAATCGAAGAAAAGCGCGAGCCCATTATCAGCAATACAGAAAGAGAAACTCCCCATGTCAAGGTCAAGCCGGGCATGGTTGCTGGCTGCCGGCACATAGCCTTCGGCCGCAAGGACGGCAAGGTCCTGATTGAAATGGAACACCCCCAGCAGATTCACCCCCACCTGGAGGGACAGGATACCGGGGACTATGTCTGGATTGAAGGGGAGCCGGACATTAACGTGGCCAATAAACCCGAGGTTCCCGGCGGAATAGGAACAATGGCTGTGACTGTCAACATGATTCCCCGTGTAATTACCGCCCAGCCAGGACTTGTTTCCATGAAGGACCTGCCGGTCCCGGCAACAATTATGGGTGATGTTCGCGACATAATGAAGTCTTTCCGGAATTAGGGAGGGAGAAAAATGGAAAAAGCTCTAAAGGGTGATTGGGTGCAGATTCATCAGGTGGTTTTTTCGTCCGGGGAACGAGCCCCTAATATACCCGAAGAAACCAAAAAAGTGCCCCTGGAGTTGCGGGTCAAGGGCTGGCTGGTAATTCCCGAAGCCCGTATCGGAGAAGAAGCCGTAATTAAAACTCCAGCGGGGCGGGAATTGGAGGGGAGGCTGGTCTCAATCAATCCTCCCTTTACCCATGGTTTTGGTGAGCCAGTTCCTGAACTGCTTGAAATTGGCCCCGAACTTCGTTTATTGCTGGAAGAGGAGGGGACAGAATGAAAGATATGAGTTTTGCCGCGATTATGGATCGGCGCAACGAAATAATGAAACAGGCCGTGGGCATAAATTACGAGGAATTTGCCCGGGGACCATTTGCTTTTGCCTATGAAGAAATGATGCAGAAAGTGGGCTACAGCCTGGATGAAATCCAGGCGATCCAGCGGGAGACAGATGTCGGCCAGACTCCGCTCTGGGAAATGAAAAACTTGACCGGCCTGGCCCGCAAATTGGCCCCTGCAGGAAAAGGAGCCCGTATTTTCATCAAGGACGAAGCTGCCAACCCCTCGGGGAGTTTTAAAGCCCGGCGGGCCTCGGTTTCGGTATACCGGGCTAAAAAACAGGGCTACAAAGGGGTTGTATCTGCAACCAGTGGAAACTATGGTGCCGCAGTAGCTTCGCAGGCTGTAAAAAGGAATATGCAGTGTATGGTAGTTCAGGAGGTTTTTGACAGCAAGGGCGATGGTCAGCCGGAGATCCTGGAAAAGGGCAGAAAGTGTGAGGCCTACGGCGCAGAAGTTCTCCAGCTTACTGTAGGCCCGGAACTCTTTTATACTTTTCTCCGGGTCCTGGAGGAAACCGAGTTTTTTAACGCCTCGCTCTATACCCCCTTTGGTATCGCAGGGATAGAGACCCTGGGCTATGAAGTGGCGACTGACATCAAGGAAAAGGAAGGGCGCTTCCCGGATAAGGTTTTGATCACCCACGCCGGAGGAGGAAATCTTACCGGAACCGCCCGCGGGCTGAGAAAAGCCGGAGCAGAGGATGCGGAAATAGTTGGGGTTAGTGTGGACTTGACCGGCCTGCACTCGGCAAGCGACCATGATTTCAACCGCAAATCCTTTACCACCGGACATACTGGTTTTGGAGTTCCGTTTACCACCTGGCCGGATCGGGCCGATGTTCCCCGCAATGCCGCCCGGTCCCTGCGCTACATCGACAGGTATTTAACCGTGACCCAGGGCCAGGTTTTCTATGCCACTGAAGCTCTGGCCCAGTTAGAAGGGTTGGAAAGAGGTCCAGCAGGAAATACATCCCTGGCAGCAGCAATTGCTCTGGCCCAGGAAATGGACCGGGAGGAAATTCTCGTGGTCCAGGAAACGGAGTATACCGGGGCAGGAAAGCATCCTACAGCTCAGCTAACTTTTGCCCGGGAAAAAGGTATTGATGTTCGCCGGGGCGATCCCCACGAGGAAAAGCCTGGTGAGAATATAATAGTTCCCCGGGGGCCTGGAGATCTTTTCTACAAGGAAATGGACCTGGATAAACTCCGCAAAACCTACCTGAAAACCCTGCAGAAAAACCATCCCGGCCCTTATTCCGAGGAAGAAAAGGAATTTTTAAGGGAAGAATTGAGAGTGGATCAGGAGAAACTGGAAACACTCCTGAACCCTAATTAAGGCCAAAAAATAGGGGGCCCCGCGGGGCCTCCTGCTTTAAGAAAGAGGAGGGAAATTTGATGGAAAGGCAAGATGATTTTGCTCGCAGACGTGAACACCTGAAGGATCTGTCAGAGGAGGAACTCTACCAGCGCTTCTGGCAGCTGACTGAAGAAATAGTTTCGCCCCTGGTAGATATGGCCAAAACCCATACCTCGCCATCTATTGAGCGTTCGGTTCTTTTACGGATGGGCCTGGACAGCATGCAGGCCAAAGAACTGGTCAAAAAAATAGGTGACCGGGAATTACTGAGTAAAGGGGCCGGTCACGTTCTGTTGAAAGTTGCCGAGGAAAAGGGAATTGACGTAAAAGAAGCCGCCCAGGGACTTATTGAAGACCGCTACTGGGAGATAGTTGATGCACAATGGGGAGGTGGCAAATAATGACCCTGGACAAGAATGAAAAGCTTAACATGGAAGAAATTTTAAAGAACCTGGATAAGTACCACCCGCGGAGAAAAGGATGGACCGACCGCAAACCTTTACCACCAGGAACAAAAATCGGTCCTTTTGAATACTATCAGGTATCTGAAAACCTGAAAAACAGTATCCCCCTTCCGGCTGCCCACGCCCTGCAGAATATCGATCCCCAGCCTGACGCTGTAATTACTTCAGAAATTGCTTCAGGTCGTTTTGAAGACGATATTCGCAGGATGCGCATGGCTGCATGGCACGGGGCTGACCATATGATGGTTATCCGGACTACCGGGCAGAGCCATTACGACGGCCTGATCGAAGGAACCCCTGAAGGTGTGGGTGGAGTGCCCATTACCCGGAAACAGGTCCGCGCTTCCCGCAAAGCCCTGGATATGATCGAGGATGAAGTGGGAAGACCGATCAACTTCCACTCCTATGTAAGTGGTGTTGCCGGTCCGGAAATAGCGGTCCTGTTTGCTGAAGAAGGAGTAAATGGAGCCCACCAGGATCCCCAGTACAATGTCCTGTACCGGAATGTTAACATGCTGCGGAGTTTTGTTGACGCAGCCGTGGCCAAGAAACTGATGGCTGGCGCAGGAATTGCCCAGATTGATGGAGCTCACAACGCCAACGCAACTGCCCGCGAAGCGTGGAAGGTAATGCCGGAGTTGCTGGTCCAGCATGCCCTTAACTCCAAGTATTCTGAACTGGTGGGCATTCCTGCGGACAAAATTTATCTGTCAACTGTTCCCCCGACGGGAACTCCCGGGCCTGTCCTGCGCATGGACCTGCCCTATGCAGTTGCCCTGCGGGAACTTTTCAAAAATTACAAAATGAGAGCCCAGATGAATACCAAGTACATGGAATCCGATACCCGCGAGGCAACGGTAACCCATGTCCTTAACCTTTTAATTTCCCGCCTGACCAATGCCCATATCCAGAGCACAATTACTCCCGACGAAGGAAGAAACGTCCCCTGGCATTACAACAGCATCAATGCTGTAAATACTGCCAAGCAGGCCTTGAACGGCATGGACGGCCTTCTGGAAATGGTCCAGCTCAAGGAGGAAGGAATGCTCCGGGACCAGGCCAGGGAGATCAAGGAAAGAGCTGTCCTATTCCTGGAGGAAATCCTGGAAGATGGAGGTTACTTCAAGGCCGTTGAAGACGGCTTCTTTGTGGATTCTGGACGCTACCCCGAGCGGAACAGCGACGGAATAGCCCGGGATAGCAATGGTGGAGTTGGAGCAAATACAATAATGGAGCGCGACGAGGATTACATGGCCCCGGTTTGCGACCACTTTGGCTACAACAAACTGCCTGAGGGCCTGGAAAAAGCCTGTGATCCCATCGATGAGTGCACCCTCTGCAATCCCGAAAAAATAGTTTATATCGATGAACTGGACGAAGAGGACAACGCCAACCAGAGGCTTGCCAAGATGCAAGAACACAGGGAAAAAGGCCTTATTCGCCCCGAAGTAGAATGGTATGGTGACGGCTGGGTAAATACTCACCTGTTCCTGCCCGCAGAACCCAAGGTTGCAGAAGCTGCTGCAATTGAATGGGCTAAAAAGCTGGGTATGGAAAACCCCGAAGTAATTCACAAGCAAACCATGCATCCTGCCGAGGGAACTTTCATTGAACTAAAAGGCCAGGTCAATATTGATATTGATCCTTCCCAGATTGAAATTCCCGAGGAGGAAGAACTCGTACCCGAAGAAGAAATCCTCCAGGAAATCAAGGACAAGCCGATGCGGGTTGTTGCGGCAACGGTAGGCGAGGACGAGCACTCGGTAGGAATGAGAGAAATAATAGATATCAAGCACGGTGGAATTGAAGGGTTTGGGATTAAGGCCAACTACCTGGGAACCTCGGTTTCGCTGCAGAAAGCAGTAGACGCGGCCGAGGAAGTCAATGCTGAAGCGATTCTGATCAGCACCATAATTACCCACGGTGACATCCACCGCTTGAATATGAAAAAACTCCACGATCTCTGCGTGGAGAGGGGGATCCGGGACCGGGTCATCCTGGTTGCTGGAGGAACCCAGGTAACCAATGATATTGCCAAAGACTGTGGCATGGACGCAGGATTTGGTCGCGGAAGCAAGGGACACCACGTGGCCAGTTTCCTGGTTAAGAGAAGAAGAGAACTCGAAGGATAAAGGAGGAATCTGGCCTTGGCAAACGAACTTTTAGTAGCAGAAATAGGAAGCACCACGACGGTAGTAAGTGCCTTTGCCCCAAACCAGGAATGCTTGAACTATCTGGGCCAGGGCCAGGCTCCCACCTCTGTAGAGGAGGGCGACGTTAATATCGGCCTGGAGGGAGCCCAAAAAGACCTGGAAGAAAAACTGGGCCGCGAGTTAAATCCAAAGCGAATACTCGCTACCTCTAGTGCTGCGGGTGGTTTGAAAATGTCGGTCCACGGGCTGGTTTATGATATGACTGTAAAAGCCGCCCGGGAGGCGGCCCTGGGAGCGGGCGCCGTGGTGAGAAAGGTAACTGCGGGCGCCCTCCGCTCCCGCCAGCTCAAGGAAGTAAAGGAGTTAAAACCGAATATTATCCTCCTGGCTGGAGGAGTGGATTACGGGGAAGAGAATGTAATCATCCAGAACGCAGAAGCCCTGGCCGAACTGGAACTGGGGATCCCGATAATCTACGCCGGCAACCAGGCAATCAAGGAAGAAGTTTCTGAAATCCTGGAAGAAGGTGGGTACGAGGTTCTCCTGGCAGAAAACGTTTATCCCGAAATTGACACCTTCAATATTGAACCAACCCGGAGGTTGATTCAACAGGCCTTCGAGAAACACATAACCAAGGGACCGGGTATGGGTAGAATCCGGGAAATGGTCGAGGGAACAATTATGCCCACACCCGGAGCAGTTATGGAAGCGGCCGGGCTTTTGGAAAAGGAAATTGGAGACCTGATGGTTATAGATGTTGGTGGGGCAACCACTGATGTCCATTCAGTTACAGAAGGTTCTCCCGAGATCCAGGATATTATGGTCGCTCCCGAACCACGGGCCAAAAGGACCGTGGAAGGGGACCTGGGAGTTTTTATTAACGCCGGCAATGTAATTGAAGCCATGGGCCGGGAGCAGCTGGAAGAGAGGCTCGGTTTTAAAATCGATGGAATGAGGCCATCGCCAATTCCCCGGGATGAAAAGGAATTAAGGCTTCTCGAAGAACTTACCAGGTACGTCGTGGAACAGGCGGTTTTCCGCCACGCGGGAAAGCTAAAAGAATTTTATGGACCTTCAGGAAAAACAACCCTGGCCCAGGGTAAGGATTTAACCCGGGTGCAGTGGATTATTGGAACCGGGGGCTCCCTTACTTCCCTGGAAGAGGGCCCCGAAATTTTAGGTGATTTACGCAAGGAAAAAGGAAAGAGATTGTTACCGCGTCTGGAGGCCAGGGTTTTAATTGATCAGCATTATCTGCTGGCTGCTCTGGGAGTTCTCAGCAGGGAAAGGCCCAAAGAAGCCCTGATGCTGATGCAAGAAAGCCTCGGACTCGACTAGAGAGGAGGGGGAGCATGCAAAAAGGTTGTCCTTTTGGAACCCACCGTGTAATTGAACCAGAGGGTGTTTTGCCCCAGGCCGCCGAAAAAATTGATAACAATATGGATATTTACGATAATGAGATCCTGGTCAGTGTAGAAACTTTAAATATAGATTCCGCGAGTTTTACCCAGATCCAGGAACAGGCCAAAGGCAGTGAAAAAGAGATAGAAAAAATCATGCTGGATCTGGTCCAGAAAAGGGGGAAGCACCATAACCCTGTTACCGGATCGGGCGGAATGTTTATTGGTTCAATAGAGAAAATTGGTTCTGCCCTTGGTGATAGTGAACTCAAGCCGGGAGATCGAATTGCCTCCCTGGTTTCCCTTTCTCTGACACCCCTCAGGATAGATAAAATCAAGGAAATAAGGAAAGCGACTGACCAGGTAGATATCGAAGGGAAGGCAATACTTTTTGCCAGCGGTATTTATGCGCGGCTCCCCGAGGATATACCCCAGAACCTTGCCCTAGCAGTTTTGGATGTGGCAGGAGCACCGGCTCAAACTGCTAAACTGGTCCGGCCAGGCGACCGGGTTTTAATAATTGGGGCCGGAGGCAAATCAGGCCTATTATGCCTGCACGAAGCCAAAAAAAGGGCTGGTATTTCTGGAAAGGTAATAGCCCTGGATTATACTTCGGAAAGTATGGATAGGATTGAAGAAGCAGGGCTGGCCGATGCAGCCATTCGGGCCGATGCTCGTAATGCCCTCGAGGTTAGAGAAAAGGTTCTGGAGGTTAATGATGGTCAGCCAGTGGATCTGACAATAAATTGCGTGAATATTAACGGAACTGAAATGGGTTCGATTTTGCCCACCCGGCAGGGAGGCACAATTTACTTTTTCAGCATGGCTACTTCGTTTACCCGGGCAGCCCTGGGAGCCGAAGGTGTTGGTTTGGATGTAAACATGATTATCGGCAACGGTTATACACGCGATCACGCGGTTATTGCGCTCCATACCCTGCGGGAGAATCCCAAGCTTAAAGAGATGTTCACCAGGATTTTTGCTTAAACCGCAGGTTCTGGAATTAAGGAGGGGAAAAATGGTTCGTGATTATAAGCAGATCCCAATCTGGAAAGATGTTAAGCCTGAGGAATGGAACGACTGGAAGTGGCAGGTGAAAAACCGGGTAGCCGATGTCGACCACCTGAAAAAAGTTGTTAATCTCACGGAATCTGAAGAAGAGGGAATAAGAGAGGCGCTGGCCAACCTGAGGATGTCTATTACCCCCTACTTTGCCAGCCTGATGGATCCCGAAGACCCGGAATGCCCTGTCCGCAAGCAGGCTGTCCCCACTTCCCTGGAGCTGGATAGACCGGCCTGGGAAAAAGATGATCCCTTAAGTGAAGATGTTGATAGCCCGGTACCGGGGATTACCCACCGCTATCCCGACAGGATTTTGTTTTTGATTACCGACCAGTGCTCAATGTACTGCCGGCACTGTACCAGGCGCCGCATGGCCGGGCAGGCTGACCGGGCCCTGCCCTGGGAACAAATTGAAAATGCCCTGGAATATATTCGAAAAACCCCCGAAGTTCGTGACGTGCTCATATCCGGGGGTGATGCGCTTTTAGTTTCCAACCAACACCTGGAAAAGATAATCAAGGCCCTGCGGGAAATTCCCCATGTCCAGATAATCAGGCTGGGATCGAGGGCTCCGGTTGTTTTGCCCCAGAGAATTGATGACGAACTGTGCGAAATGTTGAAAAAATACCACCCTATTTGGGTAAATACTCAGTTTAATCATCCCAAAGAAATAAACGAAGCGACCAAGGCGGCCTGCAACAAGCTCGCTGATGCAGGTATTCCCCTGGGGAACCAGAGTGTTCTTTTGCGGGGAATCAATGATTGTCCCAGGGCGATGAAAGAACTGGTCCACGAGCTGGTCCAGATCAGAGTTCGCCCCTACTACATTTACCAGTGCGATATTTCCAGGGGGATTGACCACTTCCGGACTCCTGTAGCCCGAGGCCTGGAGATAATAGAAAACCTGCGGGGACACACCTCCGGGTTTGCCGTTCCCACTTTTGTCTTGGATGCTCCGGGCGGGGGAGGTAAAATCCCGATTAATCCCCAGTATTTGCTGTCCCATTCTCCAGAGTATGTGGTATTGCGAAATTACGAAGGAGTTATCGCTGCCTACCCCGAGGCCCAGTCCAGGCGGGAAGGCAAAAAGTGCGATATCTGCGGAGAGGAACACCGGGGCGGAGAAGGGATCGCAAGCCTTTTCAACGGAGAAAAAACAAGCCTGGAACCGCATGGTCTTAAAAGAATGAAAAGGCGAAACAAATAAACGGGTTTTCCCGGGCGTTTTTCAGGATGGTCTCTAACGAGGCCATCTTTTTTTTGGCAAGAAAAAACCGGCCGGGGATTTTTTTCCCGGCCGGGTTTTTTTAACCTATATCCAGTATTTCTCTTATTCTTCGGGCGTAATCCTCGCCAGCAGAGTCGTCGAAAATCAGCTTAATTTGATCCGGGCTCTTTACTCCCAGTCCTATTTCAGCTGCCCGTTCGATCTGCTCCTGTGCAAAGATAGGATTATCCATGATTTGATTGGTTGATCCCAGTTCTTTAAGCACAGCCACTCCTGTAGCGTCAACAGCGACGGGATCGCTGCTGACCAGGGTAACTTCAGCGTTTTTCCTGGTTCCGCTTGCAGGGCCACCGGTTGTAAAGGCTTCGACTCCATCAATGATATAAAGGTCGGGGCGGTAAGCAAGGTTGATTTCGGCAATCATTTGACGCATATGGGGAGATCCATGCAGCTCCCGCATGTAGTTGGTACCAGTATTGGGAATAATGCCCACGGCTAACTTCAGGGCCAGGGTAAAGACTCCGCCAAATTGATGGGTTTTAAGGCAGGGAGTTGCAATAATATGGTCCACTTCCTGTAAGATGCGGGGAATATGGAAGCCGTCCCGCCAGTTGAGGCGGTCATCCTGGAAATGAACGAGTTCGTCCTGTTCCAGGTGGTCAAAGTTAATGACCTCAACCTCTTTTTCCCGGGCGAGTTCGAAAATTCCCTTCTCCTGCATTACCTCATGGGAATCAGGAGGTCCGCTTCTTTCCCCGATAATAATATGTCCTGCTCCCCGATCCCAGAGTTCGTCAATGAGGGCTTGGAGGGTGTCGTTGTGGGTGGAGCCTGGAGCGGGGTCGGCGGTGTTAAAATTGGGTTTAATTAAAACCTTTTTGCCGCGGACATCAGGGGGAGGAATCAATTCCAGTGAGCGCTTCAGGGCTTCTTTGCGATTGCCGGTTTTGATTATTCCTACCTGAGAGCCGGGGCTGGCTCCGAGGGAAAAATTTTGCATTAACGGGAGCAGGCTCAGGCCTGCAATTAACCAGCCGGTTCGAGAAAGGAATCCGCGCCGGGTAAACTTGTGCAGGTTAAACATTTGCATGGCCAACACTCCTTAAAAATTTTTTGACAGAGTTGTCCTGTTTAATATTATCTTATAGATAAAAACTCGGAATCCTTTATTTAGAAATCGGAGAGGATTAATTGTTGAATAAATCCTATTAAATTGATAGGATTATAGCAGAAAGGGGTGGATCGAAATGGCAAGGAGAGGAAATTCAATTATCGATTTAATTGGAAAAACGCCGGTAGTCCGCCTGAATCGGATGGTAGCTCGCGGAGGAGCAGATGTGTGGTTGAAACTTGAGGCCTTTAACCCGGGCGGAAGCGTAAAAGACCGGATTGCCATGAGCATGATTGAAAAAGCAGAAAAGGGTGGTGAAATCAACAGAGAAACGGTAATTATCGAACCCACCAGCGGCAATACAGGAATTGGCCTGGCCATGGTTTTGGCTGCCAGGGGAATGAAGTTAATCCTGGTAATGCCAGAGAGCATGAGCCTGGAGAGAAGAAAGGTAATGGCTGCCCTCGGGGCGGAGATTGTCCTTACACCTGCAAGTAAAGGAATGAAGGGAGCAGTGGAAAAGGCCCTGGAAATAAAAGAAAAACAGCCAAACAGTTTTATTCCCGGGCAGTTTGACAATCCGGCAAATCCCGAAATCCATGCCCGAACAACTGCCCGGGAAATTAGTAAACAGCTGAGCCGGGTTGATGTCCTGGTTGCCGGCGTCGGAACCGGGGGAACAGTATCCGGGGCGGGCAGGGTTTTAAAAGAACTCTGGTCTGAGCTGGAAATTGTGGCTGTGGAACCGGCAGAATCCCCGGTCCTGAGTGAAGGAAAAGCTGGCCCTCATGAGATCCAGGGAATTGGAGCAGGTTTTGTTCCAGCTGTCCTTGATCGGGAGATAATTGACCGGGTAGCGACTGTAAGGGCAGAAGAAGCAAAAAAGGCTACCCGGGGGCTGGCCAGGCTGGAGGGGATCCTTGCCGGGATTTCCACCGGGGCCGCTTTGCATATCGCCCTGCGGGAAGCTGAGCAAAGAAAAAAGGGAGATTCAATTCTGGTTATTGCTCCTGATGGAGGGGAAAAATACCTGAGCACAGATCTTTTTGTCGAAGGTGATGGTGATGTTTAAAAGATTGAAAGAAGATATTCAGGCAGTAAAAGAACAGGATCCCGCCGTAAAAAGCACCCCGGAGGCAATTTTTTGCTACCCGGGGTTGCACGCCATATGGGGTTACCGGGTGGCCAACAAACTTTACCGAGCCCGTTTTTACTTCCTGGCCCGCCTACTTTCTCAGCTCTGCCGGTTTTTTACTGGGGTTGAGATCCATCCCGGAGCAAAAATAGGGAGCAGGTTTTTTATTGACCACGGAATGGGTGTTGTAATTGGAGAAACCGCGGTAATTGGAGATGATGTTGTCCTTTTCCACGGCGTTACCCTGGGCGGAACAGGTAAAGAAAAAATAAAAAGACACCCCACCCTGGGCGATGGAGTCCTGGTCGGTGCAGGAGCTACTGTGCTGGGAAATGTTAAAATCGGTGACGGTTCCAGGATTGGAGCAGGAGCTGTGGTGATGGAAAATGTGCCCCCGGGGGCGACTGCAGTGGGAATGCCGGCCAGGATAATTAAAAAATAAAAGGAGCCGTTATTTACCGGCTCCTTTCGTTTTTAGAATACCTCCCGGATCTCCAGATATTTCCATCCCTGCGGTGGTTCCTTTATCCCGGAAGATAATTTCTCCTTTTTTTAAGAGAGTTAACTCAATAGTAGCGGTAATGCTTTCCTTTACCCCTTTTTCTTCCATGGCCTGCCGGGAGGGGGCATATAAAAAATCGCCTGCACCGCTTTTGGCCCGAATGTTCAACTCAAGTCCAGAGGGTTTTTTAATAATAAATGTTAATTCGTTTTCCCCAATTTTAAGTTCGGTTACCCGCGAAAGGTTGTAGGTTGAAAAAAGGTCAAGTTTCCCCCCGTGGAAAAAAGCGGCAAAGAACCCGGGAAAGAAAGAACCCAGCCAGGGTATTTTAGCCAGGGAAGCGACAAAGGAGGTCCGGGGAGTTGAAAAGTGGTTGCTCTGCAGCCAGATCCAGCTCTGGGGAAAAGACTTTCCCCAGTCTTTCTCCAGGTAACCCTGCCCTCCGGAAAAGTTTCTGTTTTTCCCATTGATTAGGAGAGCTCCTTCGAGGTCATGGCCGAAACTGATAACGTGGTGGTTGCATTCCATGAAAGGGACAAAGCTGAAGGGACCCATTATCCCGGGAGAACAGACCCGGCGGGGCCAGAGAGAATGCCCCGAAAATTTCAACGAGCCTTTTACTTCCCCCTCTGCCCCTTTTAAGTCCAGGTCAATACCATCACGGGTAAAAAGGTTTTTACCTATTTGTACCTCAAATCTATCCCTCCGGGCAGAGAAATCTTCCCGGGGGAAGGAGAAATAATAACTTTTCGGAGGAGAACCCTGTAATACCTGGATAAAAGAGTGGCTTTCTCCAGGGGTTTTTCCCAGAAAAACCCCTGGAATGAAAGAGTAGGGATGTTTTTCCCCTGTATCGACCAGCTTAAAGTACCAGCCTTCGAAAAAGCCCTTGCGTTTTTTATGGCCGTGAAAAATTTCCGGATTCCATAGGGCCTTCCAGGACATTTTTATTGTCCTTTTCCGGTGATAGAAACTTCAGGCAAAAGGACATAGGGGCCATACCCTATCGGGCCAAACATGGCCAGAAGGCCCTGTTCTGAACTCATTGCTTCAATACTGGTAAGGGTTTCATAAATATTGCCGCTGGCCATGGCATCGGTTGCCCTTCCGGAAATTTTTCCATCCTTGATGTAGAACCCGGGATTGATGTTCAGGGAGAATTCTCCGGCATTAATATTCCCGGTGTGAGCTCCCATTACTCCCTCAATTAAAATTCCTTCCTCAATCTGCCCGATCAAGTCGGCAATTGGGGTAGCTCCCCCTGGAATGACAATGTTGGTGGGAGTTGGGGTTGGCTTGTCTCCTGCTCCTGAGGACCAAAAGCCTCTTTTAAAACCATTTCCCGTACTTTCGCATCCGGCTTCCCGGGCGCTTTTCAGGTCGTAAAGATAACTTTTCAGGACACCGTCTTTGACGATTTCCTTGGGGTTTGTGGGAACTCCTTCATCATCAAAGGGGCAGGAGAAAATTCCCCAGGTCCGGTGAGGATCTTCTAGGATGGAAAGCTTGTCGTCAAATAATTTTTTGCCAATTTTCTCTTCTAGAGGGGAAACCCCGGCGTTTAAATTGGTTCCGTCAATTCCCGCGAGTAGCCTTGTAACTAATGTTCCAAAGGTTCCCGGGCTGAAAATAATGGGCATTTTTTTAGTGGGAACTGACTGCCTGTTCTGGGCCTGGTGGTGTCTTTCTGCCAGCTGGCCTAACCACATTTCGGGGAAGGTGAAATAGCGACTGGAGGAATAACCCCTTCCCACTTCCCTGAATCCCTGGGCGGAACGGGTGGAAATCATTATTCCCAGATTTGTCTTGCTGTAATTTCCTCTAAAACCGGAACTGTTCGCTATCTCAATTTCCTTTTCCGTTTGGTTAATATAAAGATCAATGGGGATAGATGGGTCGAAAGCAGCCATGCGATCCATTATCGAGTGGGCATCGTCAATTAGTTCTTCTTCAGTCAGGGAGGCGAGGTATTCATCGTGGCTTTCAACTTCGGAAAAATCACGGTTGGGAAAATCAATATTAATAGGCTCTCCGAATTGAGCAGTCGCAAGGGCTCTTTCAACAAGCTTGGGATCGTCGAGAGTGGTAGAGGTAGCAAATCCCAGGCGCCCGTCCTTAATAAGCCTGAGAGCGACTCCTGTGGTGTCTTTTTTTGATATCTTGTTAAGCTGCCCTCTTTCGAAGAAAACAGGTGTCTCTTTATCCCGCATTACAACAACTTCAGCAGAATCGGCTTTTTGGGCCGCTAGTTTCAGAATATTTTCCATAACTATCTACCTCCTATGCCCATGTCCCGGATTTTTACATGGGGAGCACCGTGGCCCACATCCAGGAGAATCTGTCCGCCCTTGCCACAACCGCCGGCTCTGGAAAGATCAAGGTCATTGCCCACCATTTCAATATTTTTCAGGGTGGTAAAAAGGTTCCCGGAAAGAGTTGCATCTCGGACCATGGGGCCGATTTTTCCATTCTTTATCCGGTAGCCAACCTGGGTGCCGAAAGTAAAGTAGTCTCCAGAAGTCTGGCCTCCGGCGGCCCCTTTAAGGTACAGGCCATCTTCAATGGAAGAAAGCATTTCTGCAAAATTATGGGGACCATTGTCAATGAATGTTGTGGTCATTCGGACGATAGGGGCAAAGGCAAAATTGGTTGCCCTGCAATTTCCCGTAGTTTCTTCTCCCAGCTTTCCTGCGGTTTCCCGGGAGTGGAGGCGTCCATTTAATTTACCGTCCTTGATCAGGTGGGTCCTTTTTCCCGGAACTCCCTCGTCATCATAGATGAAATAACCGGGGACATTGGGAATGGTAGGATCATCGAGAACATTCAAAAATGAGGGGGCAAACTCTCTGCCCATGACCATAACCTGCCGCAGGGTAGGATTGTTGGCCAGGTTGTCGGATTCGCTGAGATGTCCGAATGCTTCGTGGATGAAAACACCGGTGCATTCGGGGTCAAGAATGACATCGTAACTTCCCGCTTTTACGGGCTCAGCATCAAGGAGGTCGAGCGTTTCTTTAACTTTTTTTTCAACTTCCTCTTCTTTACTCTGCAGGTAATTATAGTGGGGGGAACCTCCCAGGGCGATGGCTGTTCGCTGGATAACATCACCCCTGCGGGCGATGATCCGGATAACAATACCGGTTAGGAGTTGTTCCTGGAAAATTTCGCTGCCCTCGTTGCTAAAAAAGTTCTTTTCTCGAATTATTTCGTAATAGCGGGCGTCGGTTGATTGGATTCCCTTGTGAGATAAAACCAGCTGATTGTAGTGTTCAAGCAATTCTTTTTTTTCTTCCAGGGAGATTTCCCTTGGATCCTTTTCTGGCTTGGCTGCAACTTTCTCCCGGATTACCGGGGTTTCTGCAAGTTTTGTTTCCCCGGGAATGGCCTCTGCTGCCAGTAGAGCTTTGTTTACGGCCTGGGTGGAGTTATCAGGGTTGCTAAAAGCAAAAGTTCCCCAGCCTCCCCGGCTCAAAACCCTGGCAAGGCCGCCCCTTTCCCGGGTGCTGGAAATACTGTCCAGTTCCTTTCCTCTGAAATTAATTGAAGTTTGGACTAAATCTTCCCAGCGGATATCCTGGTAGCCTTTTTGTCCCAGACTTTTTCCCAGTGTTCGTTCCATGTTATTCCTCCCGTCATTGTGATATCAAATTTAGTTTCTTTTTTTAACTGTTCTTTTCCTGCCGGGAGAGAATATTTAAAGGGTAAAAAGATTAAAATGTAGAAATTTTTAGGAAACAACCCCAAGGGTGGGAGGGATTTTTTTGGGAAAAAAAGTTCTTTATGTTATCATCGGTTTTGTTCTTTTAATCCTGGTTGTTTTAACTGCCTATTCCCTTTTTGTTTCCGCTCCGGTTCCGGGCCAGAGAACTCCGGGAATTGCCATAATCAGGATTGATGGAGTAATTACAGCCACTCCTGCTGCTGGAATTTTATCTCAGGGAATGGCGTCAGCTCCCCGGATTACCAGCCTTATTGACCGGGCAGCAAGAGATGACAGGGTTAGGGGTTTGCTGTTGGTTGTAAATAGTCCCGGGGGAGGGGCTGCTGCCAGCCAGGAAATCTACCGGGAACTGGAACTTTTCAAAGAAACAGGAAAACCCATCGTGGTATCAATGGGTGAAACTGCGGCATCTGGAGGGTATTATGTTTCGGCCCCTGCAGATTATATTTTTGCCAACCCCGCGACAGTAACGGGGAGTATTGGGGCGATCATGGAGTTGTTTGACACCAGCGAACTTATGGATATGCTGGGGATTGATATCAAAACCCTAAAAGCTGGCGAATTAAAGGATGCAGGGTCTTTCAGCAGGGCCATGACGGAATCAGAAGAAGAGTACCTCCAGGCCATGGTTGATGCAATCCACGAGCAGTTTCTGGAAGATGTTTTAAAAGCCCGGCCGCTGGAGGAGGAGGTAGTAGAAAAAATATCAGACGCCCGGATTGTCCTGGGGAGTGAAGCTTTAGAACTGGGAATGGTTGATTACCTGGGAAATTCCAATGATGCCCGCCGCTACCTGGCGGAAAAACTGGGGCTCCCCGAAGCACCACCTGTAATTATTTTAGAAGAAAAAACTTTCTTCGAAAGGTTAATTGGTTTGAACCTGGATGGTCTCCCCAGACTGGAAGAAATGCTTTTTCCCCTTTATAACTACGGGGTCCGCCTTCTCTATTGACCCCTTTTAATGGATTGTGGTAGAATAACATTCGGCAGGTTTTAATAGAACGACTATAAATGCTCCTGCTCAGCAGGAGCTTTCTTTTTGGATAGGAGGGAGCAAGTTTGGACTTTTTGGTGTGTTTTCCCGGGAAGCATATTTATTTCTGGTTAGTCCCTTTAGGTTTTTTTCTCCTGGGGAGTATTTTGTCCAGCCCTGTCTTTCTTTTCGGGGCTTTAATTTCCGCGGCGTTTTCACTCTATTATTCTTATTCCCAAGGAATTCAAATCCAATTGGATCAGGAAAGCATAGCTGAAATTTTTGATCCTGAAGCGGGCAAAATAAGCAAAGAGAAAGCAGCAAAAATTTTCCAGGAAAACCTGGACAGTGGAAAAAATGACCGGGGAACTGATGAATTCAAGGAAAAACTGGCCCGGGCTCAACAGGCAGAAAAGAAAGCCAAAAGTGAGCTGGCAAGTTATGACCGGGATCTTTCTGCGATGAATTTCCGAATATCTGAACTTGAAGAAACCAGGAAGACCCAGGAAATGCGAATTTCGGGTTTAAGAGGAGAAAATGAGCTCCTGCATAAAATGGTTAAGGAACTGCGGGAGGAGAAAAAACAGTTAAAGGAACAAATCATGAAATAGAATTTTCTGGGATAGGACAGTAAACTAGCCGGGGTTGACATTCGCTCCTCATTGGTTATAATTATAATTGGTTCCAAAAAAGAATTAGGGAAGCTTGTTGGGTGAGGCTCCTTAATGAACACAGGCTGCTGCCCGGAAACGTCCAGAGACGCCAATGGGTAGAACAGGCATGATCGAGTTAAGGTCTGCCTAAGGCAGCTGAC
>PWGV01000181.1 GCA_003554585.1 Halobacteroidaceae bacterium
AGTGGCTTTTTCTATCTGGGCTTTTGATTTAAGTGCTCTTTTGGGTCCAAGAAATCGGTTTACACTATCGGCAAGCCTTTCCAGAACAGCCAGGTCAAGCTGATCCTCCCTTCCAAAGGAGTAAATGACATGGGCTTTGGAATACTGTTTTTCAGAATCCCATTCGTTGTGGGCAAGTTGGATGTAGGCAACTTCAGAACCATCTTTATTTTTCCGCTTAACTCGTCGTATATACATACCTATATTCTAGCACAAATATAGGCATAAGTCAAGAAAAAATAACAATTTCGTGTGCCTATGAGGATTTTCTTATTTTCAACTTGTCTTCACCATTTTATGCGCTTTTTTAGACTTTGGTCCTGCTTTTTTTCCTATGAACTGTCAAACTCGGGTTTAATAACCTGGACTGCATTATTTTGATTGTTTTCTACTTCTACTTCTTTTTTTGGATTTGGACATCTAGATGGCCACACCTGGATCGAGTTAAGTGAATCGGAAAAGAGGTTTTATGTTTTAGGTTTTTCGGATGCGTGGCATATGAGTTATGCTACAATAATGGCCACCGCTTTTGAGGTTGAGGATGTTATGTTATTTGCCAAAGAACTAGAAGAAAAAGGAGAAATATGGTTAACTGATGAAGAAACCATTGATAATTTGATTTTTTTATTGGATGCCATATTAAAAAGAATATCCAGATAAAACTGCTTTTAATTTGTTGTTAGAGGATTATTCTAAAGTTATGGAGTTTATGATTACCCAATAGCGATATATATATTAGATTTAAGATTATTGCGAGTTAACCAAGTCCCTAAAAAAGAAAAAATTTCCGACTTTTTCAAGGTTTTTTACTACAGCCAAACTAAAGCCAATAGAATGGAAAAATCCTAAAAATATGGAAACCAGCGGAAAAGGCAAATCACAAAAAGCCTTATTATTAGGGGATTATGGAAGGTAGCGGAGGTATGCGGAAAAAGGGGGGGTGACTTAGGATCTAGTGGGTATTGCCCTTGGGGGTTCGAGTCCCCCCCTTCGCACCATAGCAATGCTAGAGGCTCCTAAATTTGGGGAGCCATTTTATTTTTCGCAGGGTTTTCTTTTTACAAGGTACCAGTTTATTCTTAAAACAAAAAAACGGGGAAAGATTTGCCAGGGCAAAAAAAAGTAAACCGGGATATTGTTACCAGAACGTTTCTGATTAAATTATTTTATTAAAATATGAAGGTAAATGGTTCTGGCTGGAGAAAATTATAACCTCCCGGGTCTTTTTAATGACCAGGGGTTTTTGGCGATTTTCCAAACCAGAAGATTTTTTCTCCGCAAGGTTAAAAAATGGAAAATCGGTAAAAAAATGGGGATAAAAGAGAAGGAAATAAGCAAAAAAAGGTAATAGTGGTAAATAATAAAAACAAGGGATTTAATTGGTTAGTACTGAATTATAAACTAAACGTAATTAGAGGATGGTTAATGGTGGATTCTACAGAAAAAAGAGTAAAACAATTACTGGAGAAAATGCGGGATGGTTATGCCAGGTTCCGGATTATTTCCGGTTCTGATAGGGAACCTGTAAATTTTATTTTCCAGGAAATAAACCCTGCCTTTGAAGAAATTACCCGCTTAAAAAAGGAAAAAATAATTGGAAAAGATGTGGGTGAAGTTTTGTTTAAAACCGGTAACTCACCCCGGATTCTCTTAGAAAACATCCGGGAAGTGGCCAGGGGAAAAAAGACCTTGAAGACAGAGTTTTTCTCCCACGCTTTAAAGGCCTATTTTGAAGTGGTGGTTTTTCCGGAAGATCAGGATTATTTATCAATAATTCTGCGGAACATTACTGATAAATATGAAAAAGAAGAGCGGACCAAAGAATTGGAAGGTCTATTTAACTTTTCTCTACTCCTGCGCGAAGAAAATGATTTTAATAAAATTCTGGAGAGAACTGCCCAGATTCTACCCCCTGCTTTTCAATATCCAGAACTGGCAAGCGCCAGAGTTAGTTGGCATAATCAGGATTTTACCTCGGAAAATTTTAAAAAAACCCCCTGGAAAATTTCCGCAGCCTTCCAGGTTTTTGGCCAAAAAGTGGGAACAATCGAAGTTTGCTATATAACTCGTCCCGAAATTGAGGGAGAAGGGTTTTTGCAAGAAGAAAAATTAATGCTGGAAACCATCGCAGAACATCTGGGCCGGGTCGCTGAACAGATTGAGGGGAGAGAAGCCCTACAGGAAAGCGAGGAAAAACTTTCTAAAACACTTGATTCCATAGGTGATGGAGTAATCGTTACCGATAAAAATGGAGTTATTACCCGATTAAATCCTAAGGCCGAAAAGCTGACCGGTTGGCCCGCCCAGGAAGCTGAAGGAAAACTCCTCGATAAGGTTTTCCGCATTTTCAATGCAAGGACGGGAGAGGCAGTATCCAATCCGGTTTTTAGGGTAATTGAAACCGGCAGGACCCAAGGACTGGCCAATGATACAACCATTATTTCCCGAGATGGAACCAAAAGGCAGATTTCTGACAGTGCCGCCCCGATTATGGATTGGAATGAAACTATTATTGGGGTAATAATGATTTTTTCGGATATAACTGACGAATATGAAGCCCGGGAGGCTTTGCGTAAAAGCGAAGAACGACAGAGTTTGATTCTTTCCCATACCCCTGCTGTTATCTATTCCTACCGGGTTGAAAATAATAAGCCTGTAATTAATTATGTAAATGAAAATGCAGTTAATGTCCTGGGGTTTTCTCCCGAAGAATTTCTAAACGATCCTGACCTCTGGTTTAAGAGAATTCACCCTGCAGATAAAGACCAACTCCGGGAACCTATCTGGAAAAAATGTTCACAGGAAGGCGCCTGTTCTTTTGAATACAGGTTTAAACACAAGGAAGGTAATTATTGCTGGTTGTTTGAACAGCAGAAAAAAGTTGAAAGCGAAGAAGGACAGGAGATTGTAGGGGTATGCTGGAATATTACTGAAAGAAAGAGGGCTGAACAGCTTATCCAGGCCCGGCTGAATCTCCTTACTTTTTCCTGGGAAAATCCAGAGGAAAAAGTTTTGCAGAAAGCTCTGGATGAAGTTTGCAGTATTCTGAATAGTCCCATCGGATTTTTCCATTTTGTCAGTTCTGATGAGGAGAAGCTGGAGCTAAAGGCCTGGTCAACCAAAACCCTGGAATCCTTCTGCGAGATTCCGGAAAAGCAGGGCAGGAATTACAGGGTTTCTGAGGGCGGGGTCTGGGTAGAAGCCTTGAAAAGAAGAGAAGCTGTAATTCATAACGATTACCTCTCCCTGTCTCAAAAGCGAGGTTTGCCGGAGGGACACCCAGAGGTAAACCGGGAACTTGTTGTTCCTATTTTCCGCCAGGAAAAAATAGTTGCAATTATGGGGGTTGGAAATAAACCAAGAGAATATACCGAACAGGATGTCCAGGTAGCTTCCTATTTTGCTGATATTGCCTGGACCCTCGTAGAACAAAAACAGACCGAAGAAAAAATCCGCTATATCAGCTTCCACGATATTCTAACCGGTCTCTACAATAGAGCCTTTTTAGAGGAAGAGATGAAGAGGTTGGATACAAAACGCCAGCTCCCCATTAGCGTTATCATGCTTGACCTGAATGGATTGAAACTGGTTAATGACACTTATGGGCATCAGGTGGGGGATGAACTTTTAAAGAGCGCGGCAGGTATTTTGAATAATTCCTGCCGCCAGGAAGATGTCATCGCCCGCTGGGGTGGGGATGAATTTGTAATTCTGTTACCCCGAACCTGGAAAAAAGAAGCGACAATTATTGGCAAACGCATAAGAAAAAAATGCCGGGAAGCCAAGGTTCGTGATGTTCCGGTTTCAATTGCTCTCGGTGTTTCGGCAAAAGAAAATTCGGAAAAAACAATTGCTGATACCCTGAAAGAAGCCGAAGATAATATGTATAAACAAAAGCTTTCTGAAAGCAGAAGCACCCGGAGTGCTGTTTTAAATGCGCTATTGAAAACACTGGCAACTAAAAGTTACGAGACCGAAGAACACACTCGCCGGATGCAAAAAGCATCTCTAATAATCGGTGAAAACCTTGGCCTGCCTGATACTGAATTGAGCCGGTTGACCCTTTTAATTACACTGCATGACATTGGAAAAATTAACCTTTCGGAGGAACTTCTAACCAAGAAGGGACCATTGACCGATCCCGAATGGAAGGTGATGAAAAAACACCCCGAAACCGGATATCGTATTGCCCGGGCAACAGAAGAGTTTTCTCATGTAGCAGAAGATATTCTTTCCCACCATGAACACTGGGATGGCAAGGGCTATCCCCGGGGGTTAAAAGGGGAGAAAATCCCACTTCTTGCCCGAATAACAGCGATTGCAGATGCCTTCGAAGTGATGCTCAACGGAAGGCCCTACAAAAAAGAAATGTCCAGGGCAGAAATAATCAGCGAATTCAAGCGGTGTTCAGGAAAACAATTTGACCCAGAATTGGTTGAATTATTCCTTTCCCAACTGGATCAGGAGTGGAAGGAAGGAATGCAAAAATAGTTACACGGAAATTTCCGGTGGGCCTTTATAATCCCAAAGTTCCACCGGCAATATTATTTTAAGCAGTATAAACTTGGAAAATCTCATTACAAGAAAGAAGAAATCCAGGAATTAATTGGTGAAATTTGCTGAAGATAAAAGGGAATTGGGATTTATTAATGAAATAAAAAATATCAGAAAATTATTTCTATTTTTCCCCGAACTTATCTGGGGTTTTCCAATTATTATCCGGGGGAGGTGTGTTGTTGCTATTATTGCTCCGGCTTTCTTTGGGGCAAGGAATAGCGACCCTATTATGGAAAAATTTAAGGGCAGTAATATTAAAATCCCCCCTCCTATTATGGAGAAATGGCAAAGGGCTGTGGATATTATTGCCGAACTTTTGGGGGTTGAAGCGGCTTTAATAATGCGGGGCACACCACCTGAGATTGAGGTTTTGGCCAGCAGCCATTCTAAAGGTAATCCCTATAAGGCTGGAGAAAAAGAGAATCTCGCTGGCCTTTATTGCGAATATGTTATGCAAAAAAAAGAAAAACTGCACGTTAAAAACGCCCGGGAAGATGAGCGGTGGAAAGATAATCCCGACCTGAAACTGGGGATGATCTCCTATTTGGGTTTTCCTCTCCAATGGCCTGATGGTAATATATTCGGGACATTGTGTGCCCTTTCTTCCCGGGAAAAGAGGTATAAAGAAAAGGAAGAGAAACTTTTTAGACAATTTAAAGAGCTTGTGGCATCTCACCTGCACATTTTATTCCAAAACCATGAACTCGAACAGAAAATCAAAGAGAGAAATGCTTTTGAAAAATCCCTGGATGAAACCCGGGTAGAATATAAAGAGGTTGTTGAAACGATTAATGAAGGAATATTGATCCAGGATGAAAGGGGAATTATTTCTTTTGCCAACACTTCTGCAGGGACTTTGCTTGGCCTGGAGTGGGAAAAATTAATTGGTGAAAATATTAAACGGTTTTTCGATACAGAAAAGAAAATCCCTGAGGATAAAGAGCAGGAGAATTTTGATCTCGCTTTTAAAAGAAAAGATGGAGAAGAAAAAATTTTCAATGTGACCAAAAGTCAGAAAAAAATTGGTCCTGATTTAAAAACGCTGATTTCTTTTCGTGACATTTCCGAGAGAAAAAAACAGGAAGAAAAAATAAGGTACCTGAGTCTCCATGACAACCTGACTGATCTTTATAACCGTTATTTCCTCGAGGAAGAATATAAAAGGCTTGATAGGGGAAGACAGCTTCCTACCTGTTTAATCCTTGCTGATGTTAATGGCCTTAAAATGATCAATGATTCCCGGGGACACAGTGAAGGTGATCGGGCTTTAAGAATGGTTGGCCAAATTCTAGAGAAAAGCTGTCGGGAAGAGGATATAGTCGCCCGCTGGGGAGGAGACGAATTTCTTGCCCTTTTGCCCCAGACTTCCGAAGAAGAAGGGCAAAAAATTTGTTTGAGAATAAAAGAAAATTGCACTCGAGCGGACGAAAACTATCCTATTTCTCTCTCTCTGGGTCTTGCCGTTAAAGCCAACCCTGGAGAAACATTATCGTCTTTATTTAAAATAGCCGAGGATAGGATGTATGATCAGAAGGCTTTGGAGAGTGGTTGGGTAAAAAGCGATATTTTAAAATCTCTTTTGAAAACCCTATCTAAAAATAGCAGTGAAACTGAGGGGCATGCTCGGAGAATGCAGGCTTTAGGAAATGCAATGGGAAAAAAGATCGGTTTATCCAAGTCTGAACTGGAAAAATTATCTCTTCTGGCAATGGTTCATGATGTTGGCAAAACAACAATACCCGAAGAAATCCTGTTAAAACCCGGAGGCTTGACCCCGATAGAGTGGAATAAAATCAAGCAACATCCGATAACTGGCTTCAAGATTGCTTCGTCAACTGAAGAATTTGTTCATGTGGCCAATCTAATCCTTTACCATCACGAATGGTGGGATGGATCGGGTTATCCTTATGGGAAAAAGGGAAAAGATATTCCTTTATTATCCCGCATTATTGCAATAGTTGATGCCTATGAGGTTATGACCAGTGGTCGGCCCTATCGGGAGCCCATTTCCAGTGAAGAAGCTGTAGAGGAGCTAAAAAGAAATGCCGGCACCCAGTTTGATCCTGAACTAGTGGATGTTTTTGCGAGAATTTATGATGAAAAGGGTGACCTTTACAAGTTCCGTTAACTCCTGATTGTTTACTTTGAAATGCAGAAACTGAGTTAAACCGCAAAAATAAAAACCCCCTGAAATTCCGGTAAAAGCAACTGACCGGGAAACAGGGGGATTTTTTACCCGTTTATTTTCATTGTTGGAAAAAACCCCATCGCCTTCAACCTATACGAGAAATCAGGCTGCTCTGGAGTTTTTTTAAAAGAAATGATTAATTCTTCAGGGAGAGAGGGAACAGAAAAAACCTCGAGGAGGGGACCTGTTTTTCTTTCAGGGATCTTTTTTGACAAAATCCAGGAATTCTTTTAATTGAAAGTTTAGCCGAAAATTTCGGGAAGGATACGGGCCAGGTTAAGATCTCCTTCTAACCTAACTTTTCCCCGGGGCAGGAGGGCATTGTAGGGCAAATTTCCTTCCAGCAGGGCCTGGAAGTCCTCGGTTTCCATTTCCAGAATTAAATCAGGCTCAGTATCCTGCCCTTCCCTGATTGTAAGCCCGCCTGGACTGAAATTAAGCTGCCAGCTTCCCCCGTATTCACCTTTTAAATTAATTTGAACCACTCCCGAGGAAGGGAAGGATTTTTCCCGCCCAAATTTCTCTATTTTTTCCAAAAAACCCCGAGGATTAAATTCCTGGTCCATTGCAAAATTTCTACTCCACTCGTTTTCTTCAAGAGTCCACATTGACCCCCAAAAATTAATTGTCTCCTGTCTTAAACTGGAAAGTTCAGTTTTAATATCCAGGGGGTCTCTTTCCAGTATTGCATTTAGCCTTTCCAATAGGAAATGAAAGGAAAGGTCATTGGTAATCCACCCTCCTCCTGTTTGAATAACGGCCGGGTTTTTAGTCCACAGCGCCCGGCTTTTTTCCGGGGTTTTTAACTGGGCAATTAGCGCTTCTTGGTTATCGGTTACCAGGGTCAACCAGCGACCGCCGGAAATAACCCGGAGTAAAAGTAGGGGAGAAAGAGGATGGTTGAAAATTTTAAGTTTTGGCCATTCAAATTCCCCGAAACTCATGATAAAAGGTCTACTGCCCCTTTTTTCGGCTAACTTGAGCTCCTCTGCCAGGTTTTGCAACTCCTCGGGGAATCCGCAGGCGAAAATTCGGACTTCAGACCGCTCAACCATGTTCCGGGCCATTTCCAGAATTTTTTCTCTACCCTGGATGGAAACCAGTGCTTCTTTTTCTTCCTTTTTCTCAAGTTTTTTCAAATCCATTTGCAGGGAGGTTATTATTTTTTCCATTTCTTTTTGCTGGTTCCCCAGCAAAACTTCAGGGGGGATGGCCCGGTAAATTTGTCGTTCTTCCTCTGTTGAGACCATGATCAGTCCCTTGCGCTCCATCGAAGCAAGAACTTCGTAAACCTTGGCCCGGGGAACACCTGAAATACGACTGGCTTCATATCCCGTCGAATCAGGTTTTTCTAAAAGGGCCATATAAACCCGGGCCTCGTTTTCGTTGAAACCAATTTTTTGCAGGTTTTCTTTTATGGATTCCATGAAATACCCCCTAAAAATTAGTAGTAGTTACATCAGTAACTATTATATGAAAATAGGACAGAAAAGTCAAGTTTTTCTTCTTTTTTCTGGGCAGGTTCGGCTTTGACTGGAAAAATACTTCCCATTATAATAGTTACAGGAGTAACTACGGTTTTGGAGAGGTGGTTTTTTGTTCTAAGTCTTGTTCAGAGTTAATTCGCGGGGGAAAAATCTCTTTGGTTACTCCCAAAATGGAAAATTGGAGGGAGTGATAGCGGTGTTAAACCTGGAGGGAATGCTGGCCAGAGAAAAACTAAAAGATTTCCAAAAACGGGCAGAACAACACCGGCTTTGGAAATTAAGCAGGAAAAAAAGAAAATGAAAAGGGTATTTGATTATCCCTGTAATCTCCTGGAATGCTGGCAAAACCGAAGCAGGAGAAAAAGAAGGAGGGAGGTAAAAAAGGAAGAAGGTATACCCCTGTCCGAGGAAATGGGTCGACTGCCAAAAAGGAATTTTAAGGCAGGTATTTTCCGGTTTAAGAAGTAAAAAATTAAGGTTGTTTATGCAAATGGCTGGTTTAACCGGCTATTTTTTTTGGCCAATAAGTCAGTTTCTAAATTGAGGCAAAAAATCTTTTAATTTCCTTTATTTTCCCAGGCCGGAGTGATATAGTTAAAAGGGCTAAAGATTAAAAAAAACATCAGTTTTAAAGGATAAGTTTGTTTATTGTTGAACTATTCAAGGGGTGAAATTCTTTGGAAAAATATATCCTTGTTAATCTGGGCTGTCCTAAAAATGAGGTTGACGGACAGTACCTGGAAATGATCCTCCGGGAAAAGGGATTTGTCCCCGCGGAGGAAGAAAGTAATAGCGATATTATAATAATTAATACCTGCGGGTTTATTGAAAGCGCCCAGGAGGAATCAATAAATACCATTCTGGCTGCGGCCCGGATCAAGGAAAAACATGAGGCCAAATTAATTGTCGTGGGCTGTTTAAGCCAGAGGTTTGGGGAAGAATTGGCCCGGGAATTACCTGAAGTTGATGTTTTTATGGGCGTGGGCATTGAGGCTGAGTTCGGATCCCTCCTGGAAAAAATAAAAAAGGGCAAGTTTCCCCAGGGGATGGTTTCCTGTTCCCGGCCATTCTCCCGGGGTGATTATTCCCTAACCTCCAGGGAAGTAACTGGTCCTTCAGTTTACCTGAAAATCGCTGAAGGGTGTAATAATTTGTGCTCGTACTGTGCCATACCCTCTATTCGGGGTTCATTCCGGAGCCGAAAAATCGAAGACCTGGAAAAAGAAGCCCGAGATCTGGTTGAACAGGGAGCAGTGGAAATAATTCTTGTTGCCCAGGATACTACTCGTTATGGTGAAGACCTTTATGGCCAACCCCGCCTTATAAATCTTCTGCAAAGACTGGTTAAAATCGAAGGATTGAGCTGGATTCGGCTGATGTACCTGCAGCCCGGAGGTATTACCGAAGAACTTCTGGAAATTATAGCAAAGGAAGAAAAAATACTTCCCTATTTGGAAATACCCATTCAGCATGTCCGCTCTGGAATTTTGAAAAGAATGAACCGCGAAGGTGATGAAGAATTCCTGCGGGGTTTAATTAACCTGATTCGTTCGAAAATACCGGGGGTTTTTCTCCGGACTACAATAATGGTGGGTTTTCCCGGAGAAAGCAATGAAGATTTTCGGGCACTACGAAATTTCCTCCAGGAAATACGTTTTGAAAGACTTGGGGTTTTTAAATATTCTGCAGAAAAAGGGACCAGTGCGGCAAGTTTTTCCGGCCAGGTTCCGGAAAAAGTCAAACAAACCAGGTTGCAGGAATTGGAAGAATTACAGAGGGAAATTGCCTACGCTCACAACCAGGAATTGGTGGGAGGAGTTTTCGAAGTTCTGATAGAAGAAGTTGTCCAGGATCACGCTCTGGGAAGAACTCGCTGGGATGCTCCCGAGATAGATAATCTGGTAATTGTTGAGGAGGGGCAAAACCTGGAGGCAGGTAGAATATATCCGGTTCGCATTAACCTGGCCCTGGAATATGAACTGGTGGGAGAGGCAGAAAATGAATTTACCCAATAAATTGACAATGCTGCGGATAGTTTTGATCCCAATTATGATGGGTTTTTTGCTTTTCCAGTTTCGGGGAGAGTATGGTTATTATGCCCAGTTTTTTGCCCTGGGGATTTTTATCATTGCGGCAATAACTGATGGCCTTGATGGATATATTGCCCGGCGCCAGGGGGAGATAACAAAATTTGGCAAGTTAATCGACCCTCTCGCGGATAAACTTTTAATTTCTGCTGCCCTGATTGCTTTTGTCGATATGGGCAGGATTTCCGCCTGGCCGGTGCTTTTGATTATTGGCCGGGAATTTGCGGTAATGGGCCTGCGCGTTCTGGCAGCTGCCGAAGGGACGGTTATTTCGGCCAGCAAACTGGGCAAGGCTAAAACTGTTCTGCAGATTACCGCAATTATTTCAGTCCTGCTTCACCCCCAGATAATTAGGTTTCCTTTCCAAATCCACCAGATTTTAATCTGGGTTGCTGTCGGAATTACAATCTACTCCGGCTATGATTATTTCCGGAGGGGTCATAAAGTATTAATGGACGAACACCAGGGTTAAATCTTCATTTCTTAAAAAACCACAACCCAATTTCGGGTTGTTTTTTATGTGAAGTGAAAACAGGAAAAACTCATTTTTACCCGGGGCAAAATGTTGAGGGGGAGATTAAAAATTTGACTTCGAGATAAGAATTCAAAGAAAGGTTTTTACCCCGAGAAGAAGAAATCTTTTATTAGACGCGGGGAATAAATTAGAACAAAAAACCCCTTAAAAAATAACTAATTTAGGTAGTGCATATGCTGATAAGGCTGAATAAGGATCAATTAAAGATCGATTTACTATAGGAGGGAGACAATGAAAAAATTAGGAGTAAACACCAGGCTGGTTCACTCTGGGGAGAAACCATGCCCGGTAACCGGCGCATTACGCATGCCAATTTACCAGACTGCCACTTTTGTATTTGAAAATGTCGAACAGGGAGCCCGCCGTTTTTCCGGCGAAGAAGAAGGGTATATATATACCCGACTGGGGAATCCAACCCAAAATGCTCTTGAAGTAAAAATGGCCGATCTGGAGGGTGGAGATGCAGCAATCGCAACAGCTTCCGGAATGGCAGCAATAACCAGTGCTACAATGGCTTTTTTAGAGCAGGGCGATCATGTGGTATCTTCTGAAGCCGTTTACGGTTGCACCCATTCCCTGTTCAAAGAACTCTTTCCCCGCTGGGGAATAAATGTTTCTTTTGTAAATACCTCTGACCCAGGGGAAATTGAGGAAGCCATTCGTCCCGAAACCAAAATGTTGTACCTGGAATCCCCGGCAAATCCCACCATGGCCCTGGTTGATATGGAAAAAGCTGCAGAAATTGCCCGCCGCCATAACTTGAAAACTATCTTTGACAATACTTTCATGACCCCTTATTACCAGCTTCCCCTGCAACGGGGGATGGATATTGTAATCCACAGTGCTACCAAATATATTGGAGGCCACGGGGATGTTGTCGCCGGGATAATAGTTGGAAACGAAGAAGATATTAACCACATTCGGGGGACAACCCTGAAAGATTTCGGCGGTATAATCAGCCCCTTTAATGCCTGGTTGTTGCTCCGCGGGTTGAAAACCCTGGGTTTGCGCATGGAAAGGATTAATTCCAACTGCCAGGAAGTTGCCTGGTTCTTACACGATCATCCCCGGGTAGAAAAAGTTTACTACTCCGGTCTAGCTGATCATCCCCAGCACGAACTGGCCAAAAAGCAGATGGATGGTTTTGGCGGGATGATTAGCTTTGAACTTAAAGGAGGTTTTTCTGCGGGGAAAAATCTCATGGAAGAATTGGAACTTTGTTCTCTGGCTGTAAGCCTGGGTGATGTTGATACCCTGATCCAGCACCCCGCCTCAATGACTCATTCGGTTCTGGATGAAAAAGACCAGATTGAGGCAGGAATTACTCCGGGACTGGTTCGGCTGTCGGTGGGTATTGAAGACGTGCAGGATATAATTGCTGATTTAGAATGCGGCCTGGATCGCATAGAATAGGCGGGATTTTTTGAGAGCAGAAATAGTTTCCATCGGAACTGAATTATTGCTGGGTGATGTAACCAATTCCAATGCAGCTTTTTTAGGCCGGGAACTGGCCAGCCTTGGTATTGACCTCTATTTCATTACCTGTGTGGGCGACAACCCTACCCGAATGGAGGAAACCCTGCAAAAGGCCTTTTCCAGGTCGGATCTGGTAATTACTACTGGAGGGCTGGGTCCCACCAGCGATGATATTACCCGGGAGGTAATTGCCAAGGCCTTTGCAAGGCCTCTAAAAAGGGATGAAAAAGCAGAAGAGATGATCCGGGATTTCTTTGCCAGAAGGGACCGGGAAATGCCGGAGGAAAATCTTAAACAGGCCACTCTACCCGAGGGAGCCGAACCCCTTTTCAATGAAACAGGAACCGCTCCGGGTTTTTTCCTGGACGTTGATGGAGGCAAAATATTTGCCCTGCCCGGGGTTCCTCCCGAAATGAAAATGATGTTCAGGAAAAGAGTCCGCCCCAAATTGATTGAAACCCAGAGCGGGCGGGAAATTATTCACTCCCGGGTTCTGCGGATTTTTGGAATTGGGGAGTCCGAAGTGGAAAACAGGCTCCGAAAAATTATTGCCGGCCAGACCAACCCGACTGTTGCTCCACTTGCGGGGAAGGGCGAAGTCCAAGTTAGAATCACCTGTAAGGATATTAACAAGGATCTGGCCTCGGAAAAAATAGCCAAAGTTGCCCGGGAAATTTCAGCGATATTGGGCAATTATGTATATGGAGAGGACGAGGATACCCTGGAAGGAGTAATGGCCGTGTTACTCAGCCAGGGGGGCTGGACCCTGGCTATTGCGGAATCCTGTACCGGGGGACTTGTGGGCAGCCGAATTACAGATGTTCCAGGGGCTTCGGAGTTTTTCCGGGGTAGCATAGTTGCCTACAATGACGCGATAAAAAGCGGTGTGCTGGGAGTTAAAGAGGAAACCCTTAGAGAACACGGGGCAGTGAGCGAGGAGACGGCCCTGGAGATGGCTCGAGGAACCCGGAGAATTTGTCAAAGTGATATTGGAGTAGGGCTAACTGGGATCGCCGGTCCGGGAGGAGGCACCCCCCAGAAACCGGTGGGGACTGTAAGTTTTGCCATCGTTGCTCCCGAAAGGGAATATTCGATGACAAGGCTTTTAGGTTCCAGTCGTAAAGATAACAAATGGCGGGCTGGAAACCAGGCCCTGGATCTTGTTAGAAGGTATATCCTGGATATCCTGGATGATTAGTTTCCTTGTAAAAATAGCCTTTCTTGATTGCATAACCGGTAGGAGGTATTATGGATGGGAATTCGTTCTTTTGTTGCAATTAAAGTTCCGGATTTGATTACTCCGCAACTTGGGGGATTACAGAGGGAATTAGAAAAATCTCCTATCAAGGTGCGCTGGGTTGAGCCGCAGAACTTTCACCTAACCCTTCATTTCATTGGTGATGTGGAACCCCAGAAGATAGAGGATATTGTTCAGGAGTTAAAGAAAGCTGTTAAAGGTTTTTCCCCCTTTTCCCTTAATTTTGCCGGAGTAGGTGGTTTTCCCCGGGAAGGAAAACTGAGGGTGGTCTGGGCCGGAGTTGGCCGGGGTCAAAATGAACTTTTGAAACTTCAGCCCGCGGTCCTCGAAAGCCTGGAGAGGGCAGGAGTTAAAATTGATGAAGCCAATAAGTTTCATCCCCATCTGACCCTGGGAAGAGTAAAAGGTAAGAGCAATACAAGGGCTCTTCGGGTTCTTCTGGAGCAGCAGCGGGGGTTTATCACTTCGGATTTTTCCGTTGCTTCCCTGCAGCTGATTAAAAGTCAGCTGACCCCAACCGGGCCGGTATATAATGTACTGGAGGATATAAGTTTTCGGTGTGGTTCTCTTGACAAATAGGAACGGGTGTTCTATAATTAAATCAGATTAACTGGACGGAGGGAAAATAATGAGCGAAAAACAAAAAGCCCTTGATGTGGCTATTGGCCAGATTCACAGACAGTACGGGCAGGGTTCAATAATGAAACTGGGGGAGGCCACAGCCAACCTTAATATTAGGACAATACCCTCCGGGTCAATTTCTTTAGATGTTGCCCTAGGTGTGGGTGGAATCCCCCGTGGTAGGATTGTTGAACTGTTCGGCCCAGAGTCTTCCGGGAAAACTACGCTTGCTTTACACATAGCTGCCGAGGCCCAAAAAGAGGGTGGGATTGCAGCTTTTATCGATGCCGAGCACGCTCTTGATCCTAAATATGCCAAGGCTCTCGGTGTGGATACCGATAACCTTTTAATTTCCCAGCCCGATACTGGAGAACAGGCCCTGGAAATATGCGAGGCTCTGGTTCGGAGCAACGCTGTTGATGTTATTTTAGTGGATTCAGTGGCTGCATTGGTTCCCAAGGCTGAAATCGAGGGAGAGATGGGAGATTCCCATGTTGGTCTCCAGGCCAGGCTGATGTCCCAGGCCATGCGGAAACTATCTGGTTCGATCAGTAAGTCCCGCAGCGTTGTAGTATTTATCAATCAGATCCGGGAAAAAGTTGGTGTGATGTTTGGTAACCCCGAAACAACCCCGGGGGGCCGGGCTCTAAAATTTTACTCCTCAGTCCGCCTGGAAATTAAAAAAATCCAGTTGTTAAAAGATGGGGATCAAACTGTGGGGAACAGGACCCGGGTAAAAGTTGTTAAAAACAAGGTGGCCCCGCCATTTCGGCAGGCAGAATTTGATATTATGTACGGAACAGGTATTTCCGGTATCGGCTCGATCCTGGACGAAGGGGTTAACTGTGAAATTGTCAGCCGGTCCGGCGCCTGGTATTCCTTTGGTGATGAACGTCTGGGGCAGGGCCGGGAAAATGCCAAGACCTACCTTGAAGAAAACCCTGAATTATTAAAAAAGATTGAGCTCAAGGTAAAAGAAAATCTGGGTTTAGCTGTTGAAAAGGCCGATGAGAAAAAGGATGAACAAAAAGAAACAAAAAAATAGTTTAAAAAACCCCGTTAAAGCGGGGTTTTCGTTTTTCTTGACACCTTAACTTAAAAGATTTAAAATAGAGGAGAGTGAACCCTTATTACCCCTGTAAAAATTAGCTTTGTTTAAGATAACAACTGAATATGGAGGGAGGTGAATCCAATCCTGCAAAACCCGTTATTGATTGGATTGTTAGCCCTGTTGCTAGGGTTTATTATAGGCTATGGCGTTCGCAAGATCCTGGGAGAAATGCGGATTCAGTCCGCGGAAAAAGAAGCGCAGAGTATTAAGGGAGAAGCCAAAAAAGAAGCTGACACCATAAAAAGAGAAGCAAAACTCGCCGCAAAAGAAGAAGCGCATGCGACTAAAGAAAAAATTGAACAGGAAAGCCGGGAACGCCGCCTTGAACTACAGAAGTTAGAACAGAGACTTTTACAGAAAGAAGAAAACCTGGAGAAAAAATCGGACCAGTTAGAGAGAAGAGAAGAGCAGTTTAAAGTCAAAGAACAAAAAATCCAGGAGTTAGAAAAAGAAAATCTGCAAATCAAGGAAAAACAGTTGAAGAAACTTGAAGAAATTTCCGGTTTTTCCAAGGCAGAAGCCCAACAAGAACTCTTCCAGCAAGTTGAAAGGGACGTGGAAAAGGACCTGGCTCGAATGATCAAGGAAAAGGAAACCCAGGCCAAAGAAGAAGCGGAAAAGAAGGCCAGAGAGGTAATTTCTCTTGCCATCCAGAGGTACGCCGCGGACCATATAGCCGAAACTACTGTTTCTGTTGTTTCCCTGCCCAATGATGAGATGAAAGGTCGCATCATTGGTCGGGAAGGACGGAACATCAGGACCCTTGAGAACCTGACTGGAATTGACCTGATTATTGACGACACCCCCGAAGCCGTAATCCTCTCTGGTTTTGATCCGATTAGGAGAGAGATTGCTCGGGTAGCACTGGAAAAACTGATTGCTGACGGAAGAATTCACCCCGGGCGGATTGAAGAAATGGTGGAAAAATCCCGCCGGGAAATTGAAGCAAAAATCCGCGAAGAAGGTGAACAGGCAGCATTTGATACGGGGGTTCATGGGATTCATAAAGAACTTATAAAACTGTTGGGAAGACTCAAGTACAGAACAAGTTATGGCCAAAACGTGTTGAATCATTCAATTGAGGTTGCCCACCTTTGCGGCATTATGGCCTCAGAAATCGGGGCCGACGTAAGTATTGCCAAGAGGGCCGGTTTGCTTCATGATATTGGGAAAGCTGTGGACCACGAGGTTGAAGGCCCCCATGTGGAAATCGGGGCAGATCTATGTAAGAGATACGGTGAGAGCAAGGCTATAACGCACGCGGTCCTGGCTCACCACGAGGACCTCGAGTTTGAAAGTACCGAAGCTGTTTTGGTTGCTGCAGCTGATGCACTTTCAGCAGCCAGGCCAGGAGCCAGGCGAGAAACCCTGGAATCCTATGTTAAAAGACTGGAAAGCCTGGAGAAAATTGCTGACTCCTTCGAAGGAGTTGACAAGGCCTATGCCATCCAGGCCGGCCGAGAAATTAGAATTCTGGTCAAACCGGACCGAGTCCGGGATGATGCAGCACCAAAACTGGCGCGAGATATTGTAAAAACCATCGAAGAAGACCTGGAATACCCGGGTCAAATCAAGGTAACTATTATCAGAGAAACTCGGGCCGTCGATTACGCCAAGTAAACTGGAAAAAAAACCCCGGGAAAGCCCGGGGTTTTTTTATAAAGTCCCTGGAGTTAACAGAGGCAAGTTTTTATCCCGCGTTAATTTATTTTGTTATATAAAAACACAGGGCTGTTGAGGAGGAGTTAACATGCGCATCCTTTTTATTGGTGATATAGTGGGGAGACCCGGACGACAGGTTGTAAGGGAGAAGCTGAGCTCCCTAAAAAAAGAATATTCCCTGGATTTTGTTATAGCAAACGGGGAAAATTCTGCGGGAGGATTTGGCATTACCGATAAAATTTACCGGGAATTGCGGGAGCTGGGAATTGATATAATAACAAGCGGTAACCATATCTGGGATAAAAAAGAGGTTTACCAGGTAATCGACCAGGAAGACCGGCTTTTACGGCCCCTGAATTATCCTCCCAAGGCTCCTGGCCGCGGTTACGGGATATACAACGTGAGTGGAAAGGGTAATATTGGGGTGATAAACCTGGAAGGTAGGGTTTTTATGAATCCCCAGGACTGCCCTTTTCGGACCTTTGATGGAGTAATCGAAAGGATCCGCAAAGTGACCCCCATAATTATTGTTGATTTTCATGCAGAAGCCACCTCGGAAAAAAGAGCTTTTTTGCATTTTGCTGATGGCAGGGTAACTGCGGTCTTGGGAACGCATACCCATGTAACTACAGCCGATCAGCAGGTAACGGAAAAAGGGACTGCCTATATTTCCGATGTAGGAATGACCGGGGTTCAGGATTCTGTTATTGGAGTAGAGCCCGAGACTATAATCGCCCGGTTTGTAACAGGACTTCCGCAGCGATTTGAAGTAGCAAAGGGTACTCCTGAAATCCGGGCAACTTTTATTGAAGCAGACTCCGAAGGAAAAGCGGTAGATTTCAAAATTCTTGATCTGTAATAAAATGGAAAATACAGTTGTTTTTTAATTTTTGTTTGAAGGATTTATTATTTTAGCATGTAATTATATATTAGAGACCTGGTATTATTTTTTAATTCTCAGCAAGGAGGTTTGCAAAAATGGAAGTATTGAAGGTATCATCAAAATCCAGCCCAAATTCCGTTGCAGGTGCATTGGCAGGAGTTTTGCGCGAGAGGGGTTGTGCAGAACTACAGGCCATTGGCGCCGGTGCCCTTAACCAGGGTATTAAAGCTGTTGCGATCGCTCGAGGTTTTGTAGCTCCCAGTGGTATTGACCTGATTTGCATTCCCGCTTTTACAGACATTGAAATTGATGGTGAAGAAAGGACCGCAATCAAGCTCATCGTAGAACCTCGCTAGTTTGTTTGGGGTCGCGGCCTGTTTGCATTAATTCGCAAACGGGCCTTTTCTCTTTTCGGAGTCCCCATTACTCCTTTTTAACTGGCTTTCAACAGGCCAAAATTTACCAATCAAGGAATTAACAAAAAATCTGTAATACTTTTTTGACTGGGTTGAACGGGAATAAAGAAATTTAAAAAAATATTTTGAAATTCAAAAAGGAAACGGAATGGGGAAATTTTTTCTGGAAAAGAATTTTTCGCGACTCGGAAAATAAATATATTTGCTTGTTCGAAAACCAATGGAAATTACTGGAGAGGGTTGTTTGGTTTTTGCAAATCAAACCCCTGATCGATTTACCCCTTGTCCTTCCGACTGCCTGGTAGGATTAAAACCCTGCAAAGTTGGGAGACTTTCAAGCGGTAGAAAAAAATTCTCAGCCCTAAGGGAAAAACCGAAAACCAGAGGGAGTTCAGGAGAAACTAAAAGGGGAGATTTTAGCTAAATAAATAAAAGGTTTTTCTGTTGCTGGCAAAGGTTATCGAGAGACTGTATCGAAGAATTATTTGTGGTAGTTAATTAATGTAGAGTTGCAGGGGACAAAAGAAAATTAAATAATAATGGAGGTAGATGGGGAAAATGGAAGCAGTTTTTACAGTTGATGGGCACTGTGATACCATGCTAAGAGTTATGAATGATCCTGATTATAATTTTTTTTCTGAAAATAAAAAGGGGCACCTTGATTTACCCCGCTTGCAAAAAGGAGGGGTTGGTCTGCAGGTTATGGCCCTTTTTGTTGAGAGCAAATTCAAACCTTTCCAGGCCCTGCCCCGAACTTTAGAAATGGCTGGAGCCTTCCACAGGTTGATTGACAGTAAACCAGAGAAATTATCCTTAATTACTTCTCGGGAAAAACTGAAAAAGATAAGGAAAAGTCGCGATGAAACCGGCCTTCTTTTAGCTCTTGAGGGAGGGGAAGCAATCTGCAGCCTGGAATCCCTTTATTCATTTTTCAAGCTGGGACTGCGTCTTGTTACTCTAACCTGGAATCAGCGCAATCAACTTGCGGACGGGGTCGGAGAAACCTGTACAGGAGGTGGCCTGACCCGACTGGGCCGGGAAATAGTTGTTGAAATGAACCAACTGGGGATAGGGGTTGATGTTTCCCATCTTTCAGAGAAAAGCTTCTGGGATGTGGCCCAAATCTGTGAAAACCCGCTAATTGCATCCCATTCCAACGCCTTTTCAGTCTGCAATCATCCCCGTAACTTGAAAGATGACCAGATCACGGCAATAGTTGAAAGCGGTGGGATAATCGGGATTAATTTCAGCAGTTATTTCCTCAATGGGACCAAAGGTTCCAGTATTGAGGATGTTTTAAAGCATATAGATTATTTAGTCAGGGGATGGGGTTTCGACTGCGTTGGAATGGGTTCCGATTTTGACGGGATCGGCTTTACTCCCGTGGAATTGAAAGATGTTGCCCAGTTTCCAGTTTTGGCCCGTGAACTAATTACCCGCTACGGAGAAACCAATGCAGTAAAAATAATGGGAGAAAACTGGTTAATGGTATTGGATAAGGTCCTACCTTCCAGTTGACACCCTTTCCCGCAGTGTTATAATAGGCAGGAGGGGAATAAATTTGGCTGTTGACCTCCATGTGCACACGAATTTTTCCGATGGCAAGCTTTCCCCGGAGGAAGCTGTCAGGCGAGCTGAAAACCGCGGTTTAAAGGGATTATCCATTACCGATCACGATACCGTGGGTGGGGTAGAACCTGCTTTAAAAAGGGCCAGAAGATTGGAGCTGGTTCCCGGTGTTGAATTGAGCACGGTTACTGATGATGAGGAAATCCATATCCTGGGTTATTACGTGGATTATAAAAATTTCTATCTTTTAAGTTTCCTGGATAAGCTCAGCAGAGCCAGAGTAAACCGGTTGGAAGAAATTCTAACTCGTCTGGCAGAACTGGGATACGGCCTCGAGGGAGAAAAAGAACTCAAAAAAATTTCTAACCCTGGCCGAATGCATGTTGCCCGGGCTCTGGTAAAAGAGGGTTTTGTTGCTGATACCGATGAAGCATTCGCTCTCCTCCTTAAAAAGGGCAGGCCCGCTTATGTTCCTCGTTACAAAATTAGCCCTGAAGAAGGAGTAGAATTGATCCTGCAAGCCCGTGGTTTACCCGTGATTGCCCACCCCATTGATTTGCAGGATATAAGCTGGGTGGAGAGGTTGCAGAAAAAAGGTCTTGTCGGCATCGAAGTTTATCACCCCCGCCACCCACTTATTTTTACTGATTACCTGTTGCGGTTAACCCGGGAAAAAGACCTAATAGCCACGGGAGGATCTGATTGCCATGGTCCCGAAGGTGGGGGAAGAGATCAAATTGGAAGCTTAAATGTCCCGGACAATTGTCTGGAAAGGCTTCAAAATTTAAGGAGGAAAAAGTGTTATGAAAAAATTTAGCCTGATTCTGGCTGTAGTTTTATTTTTATTTTCCGGTCTGGTTTCTGTTCAGGCCAGTGAGGCTGTTGTAATTGTTAATGGCGAAGAAGTTCCGGCTGAAGAATATGAGAAACGCCTTGAGCGACTAAAATACCATGTTGCCAACCTGATGGAAATAGATTTTTCTACTCCTGAAGGCCAGGAATGGCTCCAGGTAATTGAAAGCAGGGTAATGGAAGAGCTGATCTGGGAGACCATTTTCATGCAGGAAGTTGAAGAAGATGGTCTGGAAGTTTCTTCAGAAGAGGTAGAAGAAGCTTTTGCAGAATACAAACAGGAATACGCAAGCCAGGAAGAGTTTGACAATTTTCTCGAAGAAGCCGGCTTTACTGAAGAAGAATACCGGGAATTGATTCATACCAACCTTTTAATTGAGAAGCTTCTCGAAATGCAGGTTGGAGAATTTTCCGTAACCGAAGAAGAGCTAAAAGAGTATTATGAAAATAATATCGGTCAGTACAGTTCGGGTGAACAGGTAGCAGCAAGACATCTCCTTTATGACGAGGAAGAAAGAGCCCAGGAAGTGCTTGAAGCAATTGAAGCAGGAGATGATTTCGCTGACTACATGGAAGACGGAGAAGAACTGGGTTATTTCGGCAGGGGGATGATGGTTCCCGAGTTTGAAGAAACGGCTTTTGATATGGAAGTTGGAGAAATTAAAGGCCCTGTTCAGACTCATTTTGGGTTTCACATTATTTACGTTTATGACCGGGAAGAGGAAACTGTTTCTTCCTTTGAAGAAGTTCGGGACCAGATTGAAGAAGATCTATATGAAGAGCATTATGAAAAACAGGTAAATGCTTATTTCCAAAAACTCTATGAAGAAAGTGAAGTTGAATTTGGGGAAGAGGAAATGGGGGACTGATAGTTTTTCCGAAGCAGTAATGAAGTTTCAGCACTGGCGGGGAAAAAAAGCGAAAAACTAACTATTTCCGCCATAACCGGCTAATAAAGGGGAGTTTGGTTAACCTTGTCCCGTAAAAACTTTTGCAATGTTAACCCAAACCGCAGCCGACTGAATTAAACGAGGTCCGGGCAAAATATAACCCTCTTGCTGGGGTTATATTTGGGCAGGAGAAAACAGGTCATTGTCGAAATTATGATTATTAAATGCTGGGAAAAGGAGAGATAGGCATGTGGGAATTTGTAGTTCAAGGTGGACCAATAATGGTGCCTTTGCTGATCAGTTCAGTTATCAGCCTGGCCGTAATTCTGGAGCGCTATATCTTTTTCAGGCGCACCCACAACAACAACCATAAACTTTTTAAGAGATACGCCCGTTATATCAGGCAGAGCCAGTACAAAGAAGCAATCCGGGATCTTAAAAAGGAAAGAGGGCCAGTGGCAAGAATTATGGCTGCCGGACTGACTTATACCGGCGGAGGTCACCTGGAGATTGAGGAACACCTGAGTCTTACAGGAGATCAAGAAGTTGCGAAGATGGAAAAAAACCTGATGGTTCTGGACGTTATCGCCTCGGTCTCTCCTCTTTTAGGATTACTGGGGACGGTTCTGGGGATTATCGATAGCTTTGACATTCTTTATCTTACCGGGGGGGTGGCCTCGCCAGCCCAGCTTAGCTCCGGAATCGCAAGGGCACTATTAACAACTGCTACCGGGCTTTTTATTGCCATTCCAACCATGATTTTCTATTCACACTTTATCGGAATTGTCAATCGGAGGCTTCGGGAACTGAACCGCTGGACCAAGGAGGTCCAAACTCTGCTCGAGGATGTGAGGGCTAATGTTTAAAACCAGGCTTCGCCGCCGGCCCCGCATTGAAATTATCCCGATGATCGATGTTATTTTCTTCCTGCTGGTATTTTTTATGTTGTTTACCACGTTCAAATCAACCCCGCACGGCCTGGATATAAGGCTTCCCCAGGCAGTAACGGCAACCCAACAACAGGAAGATCAGATTGTAAATATTTATATTAATCAGCACGGGGAAATTTATTTTGATGAAACAAGGGTTTCCATTGGTGAACTGGGCGGTGCTTTAGCCCGTCATCAGCAGGAAGAACCAAATCTGGTTTCGTTAATTCAGGCTGACCAGGAAACGCCCTATAATTACGTGGTTCAGGTAATGGACCTTTTGCGTGAACTGGGCCTTTACCGGATCAGCTTTGGTGCGGAACCTCCAAGCGGTGATTGAAGTGGATTCTAGAGGAATGGGAAACTTAAAAGGTTTTCTCCTTATATCGGCGATACTCCACCTTGTTTTCCTGGCTTTTATGCCCGGGTCTATTTTTCATTCCCAGATGGATACACCTGAACCTCCTGACCCAATAGACTTTTTCCTTGTGGATTACATGCCGATGCAAGAACAACCTCCCGAAGAACCAATTCATGAACCTGAACCGGTTGTTGAACCCGAACCGGATCCCGAGCCCGAACCAGAACCGGAGGTTGAAGAAATAGAGGAAGAACTGGAAGAACCTCCTGTTGAAGAGGCTCTGGAAGATGTTGGGCCCGAGGAATTAGAAGAGCCTCCAGCCGAAAAAGTAGAGGAAGACTTAGCCCTGGAGGAGATTGAAGAAGCCATGGTGGCGGAAGACCTGCTTGAGGATCTAGATGCCCCTCCAGTTGAAGAGGATATCACTATTGCTCTGGAGACTGCAGAGGAAGAGATTATGACCACTGATTTAAGTGACGAGTATGTATATTTACCAGAATTGTTGCCCCCAAGCAGTGATGACCTGGAATCAGCTCTGCAGCCAGAAGAACCCGAAGAAGAAGCAGTCGAAGAAGAGGAAGAACCCGGACCAGCAGAGCCGCAACTACCCCAGGAACCCGTTAGCGCAGTTCTGGCCAAGACTACCCCTGTATTACCAAAGGATGCCGCTAACGAGGGGATAGAAGGAACAGTAGAAATAATGGTTCTTATTGACCAAAACGGGAGATTGCGGGAAATTGAATTTTTGCAGTCCTCTGGAGATGACCGGATTGATAGCCAAGCCCGGCTAACCATCGAAAGGTTGTGGGAATTTAGTGGTCAGCCGAGAGATTATTATCTGCATTTGGTCATCGATTTTACCCTGCAGGAGGTTACGGTAGAATTTTTGGACATCTTTTTTGCAGAGGAGGGTGATTGATGACCAAAACCTGGCTAATTTGTCTGCTTGTTTTGTTTACGGCCTGTGGCCTGGCAATTGCCTATCCCCAGGAATACATTGACGGGGAAGGTAATTTACGGCTGGAGAATGAATATATTGCTATTTTTGTTAACCTTGGCCCGGAAAACGAGGGGCGTTTTGCTCTCGATGTTACCGGGGGAAATCCTGAACATGATGGAGATAATAATAAGCCATTAATTTACGGCCACCCCCGACCCTGGACCTCTTATACCACTGTCCGGATTGATGGGGAAAATTATGTTTTCGGCGGGGAGGCATCCCAGAGAGCAGGGCGGGACGGCCAGTACGGCGAGGTAACCGGGGAACCCCAGGTAGTTGACGGGGAAAAAATAATTACCGAAACCAGGATGGGTGATGTAGTTGTAACCCAGGAACTTTCATTTATTGAAAGCACCACAACCGGTTTCCCGGATACTGCCCAGATAAGGTACGATGTTACCAATGAGGGCAATGTAGAAAAAAGGATTGGTTTGCGGGTAGTTCTTGATACAATGCTGGGGCCCAATGATGGTGCTCCCTTCCGGGTAAGAGATCAGGAAGTTTTGCAGGATAAAGTTTTAATCAGGGAAGATATCCCCGAGTTCTGGCAGGCTTTTGATTCTTTGGAAGATCCCGTGGTCATGGCCCAGGGAGATTTGAGAGGACCCGACCTAACACCTCCCGACGAGGTATATATGACCAACTGGGGAAGCCTTGCTGATGGGGTCTGGGATTTTAATTTCCGGCCGGGACGCGAATTTTACCGCGAGGGAGAGTTTGAACTGGACAGTGCTATTGCGTTATACTGGACTGCTGACTGGCTTTCCCCCGGGGAAACTAAGAGTTATGTAACCAGCTATGGACTTGCGGGAATAGACATTGTTCCCGGGCTGCTCTCAGTTGGCTTGACTGCTCCAGGCCGGGTGATTTTTGATGATTTCACCCAGTCCTTCCAGGTAATGGCTTACATGCAGAATAACCTGGAGGTTACAGCCCGAGATGTTGAGGTGGGCCTCGACCTTCCCGAAGGGTACGAGGTTATCGAAGGATCGCAGCGCTATACAAGAGTAGGGGAGCTGGAAGCAGGTGGAAGAATGCAGTTTGCCTGGCAGGTAGCTCCAACCCGGGATTTAATTGACCCGGAAATGTTAAATATTCAGGTAAGGGCAGATGCCAGTAATACTGACGGAACAAGGGCCACAAGACAGGTTGAAGTTTTACCCCCTGCTGCACTGGAACTCCACCTCGAGGGGCCGACTGATTTCAGCTTTTTGGATCACGAAATGAAGCCCAACCCCTTCCCTGTATATGGCAGGGTCACCAATACCGGCGGTTCTCCCGCTTATGGAGTCCGGGCCGTTTTAGCTCTGCCGCCAGGACTTTCCCTGGTCCGGCCGGATCAGGAACACCTGGAACTTGGGATCCTCGATCCCGGGGAAGTGGTGGAATTCCGCTGGCTGGTCAGAAGCCACGGACGACCTGGTGAGATCCCCATGGCCATGGAAGTAAGTTCGCGGAACACCAGGGATACAAGTTTTGTTGAAATCCTGGATATTCCGGAATGGCCCCAGAGCGTATATTTGAAGTGGGATGACCCGGAAAGGCTAAAACCCGGCCGGGTGGCGACAGCTCTGGTAGTATTGGGTAATTTAGGGGACGGAGTAGAGTTTGAGTTTGACCTGGAATATCCTGCTGACCTTTTGAAACCAATTTATATTTCCCGAGGGCAGCTCATGGTTTCTGGAGAAGACCTGCTTGAATTTAACCGTCCAGAATTTGATCCTGATTCCGGAGTCATTACCGGTTTTGCTGGAGAATTGAGGGGCAAAGATTATGGCTCGGGTGTTCTGGCCAGGATTCACTTCCTGGTGCGGGATACCGGGGAAGGAATGCTGGAGTTAAAGAACGTCAAAGTTTCCGATATTTACGGGGCCCCCTTTGACCTCGGTATCGGCGACCTGCAATTTAATATTGAATAACCGGAGGGGTTGAAATGAAAGGAAAGGTAGCTGTACTTTTGATCCTGTGTCTCCTGCTGGCGCCCATATCCATTGCCAGGGGGGCTGAAATCCAGGACTTAGATGAAGACCACTGGGCATACGATATTGTTCAGGACCTGGTTGAAAAGGGTTTTCTGTCCCTTTTCGATGATGACACCTTTCGCGGAGAAAGGGAGCTTACCCGCCTGGAAATGGCCGAGGTAATAGCGAGGATCCTGGAGCATATCGAACAAAGAGAAGTTGCCCTTACGGGGGCGGATCTCAGGAACCTGCGGGAACTCACAATTGAATTCCGGGAAGAACTTGTTGAACTGACCCAGGAGAAACAAATTTTTGCAGATCGCATTGAAGAACTGGAAAAGTTCCGCCAGATCCAGGAAGAGGATATGGCTATTCTGGTTGAGAGAATTGAAGGAGAACTGGCCCAGATAGATGGGATCCGCGATGAAGTCCAGAACCTGGAAAGGCTTGTAGATACTCTTATTGACCAGATAATTGTTATGAGCGAAGAAGATGCGCGTTATCCTGAATTTGAAGAGGAACTACAGCAACTGGTAACCAAGACAGATGATCTTGAGGGAAAACTGTTTACCCTGGAAACCAATTTCCAAGAAATGGTCCAGGACGTAATGATCGAACAGGATACCGACCTCTACCGGTTAATAAGGGAGATGGAAGATAACAGGGAAGCAATTGAAAGCCTGGAAAGACAGAACAGCCGGCTCCGCCTGCTGATGGGTGGACTTGCAGGGACTTTGCTTTTAATCTTCCTGATAAATTAATTGATAAACAGGGTGGCTCCGGCCATCCTGTTTTGTAAATGAAAACTGAGGGGGGATTGGATGGAGGACACTTTTGTCCTGATTAAACCTGACGGAATTCAGAGAAGTATGGTTGGGCGCATTATTCAACGCCTGGAAGAAAAAGGATTGCAGCTTCGTGCTGTAAAAATGGAGCAACTTGATGAATCGGCCGTAAAGGAACTTTATCCCCATTTGAAGGACAAAGAATTTTTCCCAAGACTGGTTAATTTCATGGTTGCTACTCCGGTTCTGGCCATGGTCTGGCAGGGAGAAGGCGCAGTTTTTGCAACCCGGAAATTACTGGGTTCCACTGACCCCCAGGAAGCAGAAACCGGAACAATTCGGGGGGATATGGCTCTTGCAGTTGGTGCTAACCTTGCGCACTGCTCTGATTCCCCGGAAAACGCCGGCCGGGAAATAGATCTTTTCTTTTCTCCAGGTGAGCTCTGTAATTATGAAAAGAGCACCGAAATCTGGGTGAGGGAGGAGCCCTGGCAATGAAAAAAATTGGCCTCTATCGCTGGCCCCTGATTATTTTGCTGTTTTTCGCCCTGATGGGCAATCAGGTTTTCCTGCCTGCGGTAGTCCAGGCCTCTTCGGGAATTGAAGAAAAAGATGTTTTTGTGGGCCTTGGTGTAGCCGTTTTGGTGTACATATTATTCCAGCTCGGGCGGGATATCAGGGCAGAATCTCCCAGTGCGCAAAAAAGCCCTGACCGGGAGGAAGAACTTGTTTCGGATCCGGAAACCGACCTTGAACTTCTGGCCCACCTCATTCACTCTGAATCCCGCGGCGAACCCTATATTGGCCAGGTAGCCGTTGGGGCGGTAGTTTTAAACCGGGTAAAAAGCAGCCGTTTTCCGAATACGATTGAAGAAGTAATCATGGCACCAGGTCAGTTTTCCGTTGTTGCCGAGGGAACCTTTTTTCTGCCCCCCAATGAAACGGCCTTTAAGGCTGCCCGGGAGGCCATCTCCGGTGTAGATCCAACTGGAGGTGCCCTTTATTTTTACAACCCCCGGACTGCGCGCAATCTTTCCTGGTTTTTAACCCTCCGGGAGACAATAACCATAGGAAATCACGTTTTTGCCATAGATTGATAAGGACTTGACAAGGTTTGGATTTATTTGGCGATAGTAATAAGAAAAAGGCAGCATTTAAGCTACCTTTTTCTTAAAATATCAACCGGAAAAGGGGGACTTTTTGCTGTGAAAGCGGTTCTTTTTGACCTGGACGGAACTCTTTTGAACCTGGATATTGATGAATTTTTTCCCCGTTATTTTAAAAAACTAAGCCAGAAAATGGCCCATCTCATTGAGCCCAATTATTTTATTGATCACCTGCTGTTTTCAACGCGGGCCATGCTGGAAAATACCGATCCGCAAAAAACAAATAAAGATGTTTTTATGGAAACATTTTTTGCTCCCGAAGGACTGGAAGTTGAAGATTTTTTCCCTCTGTTCGAAGAATTCTATGCCAGGGAATTTCCCCAGTTGAATAATGGTTACGGACCTGTTTCAGGAACTCACGAAGCCCTGGATGCTACTTTAGAAAGGGGATTTAAACTGGTTCTGGCAACAAACCCCCTTTTTCCCCGGGAGGCGGTCCTGGAGAGAATGCGCTGGGCCGGTATTGCGGATTATCCCTTCGCCCTTATTTCCAGCTATGAACATATGCATTTTTGCAAACCGAATCTCCAGTATTATGAGGAAATTCTGAACAGGTTGGGGCTTTTCCCCGGAGAAACCCTTATGGTTGGGAACGATCCCCTGGAGGATTTGATCGCGGGTAAACTGGGAATAAAAACTTTTCTGGCTGAAGACTACCTGGTGGAAAGAAAAGAAAAACTCCCTCCGGATTTTCAGGGCAAGCTGGAGAAAGTGGTCTCAATAATAAAAGAGCAGTAAGAACCGGCCCCCGGGGCCGGTTTTTGTCCTGAAAGGAGGACAGGATTATGCGATTGTGGAGTGTACACCCCAGGTACCTGGACCGCCTGGGGCTGGTTGCGGTCTGGAGGGAGGGACTCCTGGCCCAAAAAGTATTGGAAGGAAAAACCCGTGGTTATCAAAACCACCCCCAGCTGGAGCGGTTTCAGGAAAGTGAAAATCCCCAGGCAGCGATGGCCCAGTACCTTTTCGGCATCTGGAGGGAAGCCTGCCGGCGGGGATATTGTTTTTCCGGGGAAAAAATCGGGCCCACCGGGCAGAGTGTTTTCCTGCAGGTTTCCCGGGGCCAGCTGGAATTTGAACTAGAGTGGCTGCGGGAAAAATTAAAAAAGAGAGATCATCGCGCCCTGGAAAAACTTCCCTCTGTAGGTAGGGTTGATGCTCACCCTCTTTTCCGGATAGTTCCTGGAAAAATCGCCTCCTGGGAAAAAGGGAAGTTAACAAGATAGAATGAATAACTTAAAATATTTAATAAAAAAATTAAAAAAATTAATTTTAGGGGTTGACAATATATAATAAGGAGGTTATAATTAATTTAAAGATTAAATAAATCAACTAAAAGATTAAAAATTTTGAGGAGGTGGCAAAAATGTTCGATTTTGGAGCGGCTTACATGGCAAGTAAAGTCTACGAATTTAACAACAGCAAAGAACGCGAACGGAAGCGTCGTCCCCGCCGTTAAAAAATAAGAAGGGAGGGATAGAAGTGATTAAAAGAGAATACTATCTCGAAGAAAAAGGAGGCTGGAGGAGAGGTTTGAAAAAAACGGTTTTAGACCGCCGGTATTAAACCTCGGGATAAAATGAAAAGAAAAAGGACCGAACATAACTGAAAGGCCCTGCTCAGATAGAAATGAGAGGGCCTTAATTATTTTCGTTTTTTTTATCTTCTGTTGGAGGGTAGATTGTTAGGAAAACATGGGGCCAGCAGTTTTGAAACTCCTTAATTTTTTGCGTAATCTTTTCCCTGATTTCGGGCAAAGTGAGGTCTGGGGGAAACTCAATCCCTGCTTCGAGGTAAATTTTCTGTCCTGCAGACCTGACCTTAAACTCCTTGACTTCACCTAATTTTTCCAGTTCTGTTTTCATTGCAGGAATTCTATTATCCTCGGGGGCCCGATCTAAAAGCTGGAGAACACTTTGCCGGGAAGTTTTTATTCCCGAGAAAAAAAGGAAACAGGCAATTACTAATGAACCAAGGGGATCTATGTAAATGGACCAACCCCACCCCAGCCCCACTAAAATCAGGGTGATTAAAACAACAAAGTCGATTAAAGTCTTGGCCCGGTAGAGCCCTCCCTGGGCTGTAAAAATTGGTGTAGTTTCCTCTTTATTTAAGCCCCTAAATCGAACCCAGAACCAGCCGTTTACCAGAACTCCGCCCCCTGCAACCAGGAGCCCGGGAAGAAGCCAGCCGGGAATATCAGGGGAGATAAAGCTCTGGATTGCCGAGTAGGTTATGATTATAGCAGAACCGGTCATAATCAACCCCACCAGGAGGCTTGCCATATCTTCCATTTTTTCTGCCCCGAAATGGAAACGTTTATCCGGTCCCTGCATGACCCGGCGGTAGGCCAGCCAGGCCAGGAAAAGACCAAGAAGTTCGGTATTACGGCGGAGGAAATCAGCAAATAAAATGGTAGTCTGGCCAAAATAAAGGGCTACTCCTGTTCCCAGGGGAGCCCAAAGACTGATCAACCAGGCCGCTCGCAGAGTTTTTTCTTTTTTGCGATGGAGTTCTTTCATTTTAAAACAACCCCTCCAGATAATTTAGGAGGAAATAAAGAGGTGCTGCAACAGCACAGACAGCAAGGGGAACCGTTAAAGTATCAACCCCTTTTCTGGAAGTAGCTTCCACTACTGCTGAAGTTATCCCGGAAAAAATAGCCAGGATAATCTGTCCGGGAATTGCCAGGGGGTTGAAGAATAAAAGGGCTACGAAAACTCCTGCGGAAGCGGCCAGGGCACCAGCGGTTGTCCCTTCCCGGGTTTTTTCCCCGTCAAATATTTTTTGTTTTAATTGGTTTCGACCGAGGCTTTTCCCAACCAGGGCAGAGGTCGCATCACCAAAACCCCAGGCAACAACACCGATGGCTGCAATAAATTTATATTCTTCGCCCAGGATTCCCCAGAAAAAGGTTAGCAAAACAAAAAGGACAATGCAGATAAAACCAATCTGGGAGGGGATCTCTGATTTTTTGGAGTAACGTTTTACTTTTGTAATGGGAGGGGCTTTAAACTTTTCCAGGACCACAACAAGGATAAGGGCAATACCCATAATCAAAAGAACGGAAATCAGGGCGGAATACCAGGCTGAAAAAAAACTCAGGATTATTATTATGGATAAACTGGCAAAAATGTGGTAGGACTTCCGGGTAGGTTCTCTTTTGGCTTCAGGTAAAAATGAAGAAAGCAGGGCGATGGGAATTGCAAAAGCAAGGTAATATCCGATAAGAAAAGCCATGGCCACCAAGTCTTGCCTCAGATCCAAGTCATTCCACCGCCTTTTTCTTATAATTACTGGTAAACTTCGGCATATTAAAGTTTTATCCTTCCGAGGGCTTTTATTTTCTCCAAATGAAGGTTAAAAGGTTTTTTGGTCAGAATAAATAACAGTTGGTTTTTATAAAGAATTCCTAAGAAAAAATTGGAGAGGGTGTTAAAATGAAAGAAATTCCAGATGAGCTTAAGAATTTTTTTGATAGTGAAGGTCGCCTGGAGGTATGGCCGGGAAAAAGAAAAAAACAGCTACTGGTCCTGGAATTTATAGCAGGGCTTTTCCAGCCGGGCAGGAAATATACAGAAAAAAAAATTAATGAACTCCTGGAGAAAGTTCATATTTTTAGCGACGCAGCCCTTTTGCGGCGGGAGTTATTTGAGCTAGATTATCTGAACCGGGCAAAAGATGGTTCTTCTTACTGGAAGGAACGGGTGGAGGAAGAAAATTGATTGAAGAACAGGAAGTGAACTTTTATTTCTGGGGCGATAAGTGTTTGTGGAAAAAATGGACGGCAGAGCAGGCCCGGCTGATTTCGGAAAAACTTAATATCGCTTTTCACCAATACGATATCGCCCTCCAGCCAGAATTGGCCCTGGAAAAAAGTATATTTTTCCCGGGAACAGTTGAAATCAAGGGCTTTAAAATCCCCTATCCCGGTACCGCTGAACAGATGCTTGCCTCTTTTGAACGCAAGGGTCCCCTTGCGGGGGAGTTAAAAGTCCGTAAAATTCCTGGAGGGATCCCCCAGCGAATAGAAAAATTAAGGGGCAATCTAAAATTCGCAGACCATTTTTGCGGTGCAGGTGGGCAGATAAATGCCTCCGGGGAAAAGGAAAGTTGGTTAGCCAAGCATGATTTACCGGGCTTAGATACACCGGGTTATATTGCTTTTAATGGTGATGAAGCAGTGGGAGCAGTCGAATTTGTTTTAGAAAAGTATTGTCCCTATCCTCTTCCCCAGAAAAGAGGAATGCAACATTTTTGTGACCTGTATTTACGATTCTTCCAGGGAAGGGGTTGATTATCGGGGGTATCTGATCGACTTTTTAGCCCAACAGGCCAGGGAGTTGGGCTACCGGGTCCTGAGCGTTGTAGCGGGGGAAAAACCCCCCTATCCCAATGATCCCGTTGAATTTTTCCGGGACAGGGGTTTTGATAATGGGGTTTACCTGGAGCGGGTTCTTTTAAGAAATTGCTGGGAGGATATTTACTTTCTAAAAAGGAAATTGTGAGAGGAGGGGGTTTGATTGTTAAGGCACAGGCTAAACGAAGATAGTGAATTGAGGTTTTTGGAACCTCATCACGCCGAGGAACTTTTTGCTCTTACCGAAGCAAATCAAGAATACCTGAGTGAATGGCTCCCCTGGGTTAAAAAAAATAAAGAAATTGAAGACAGCAGAAAATTTATTGAAGCAACCCGCCAGCAGTTTGCCGAAAACAAAGGTCTGCACCTGGGAATATTTTACCGGGGGAAAATTGCTGGAGTAATAGGAATGCATGGAATTGACTGGAATAACCGCTCCACAAGTATTGGTTACTGGCTGGGAGCGGAATTTATGGGGAAAGGTCTGATTACCCTGGCCTGTCGGGGCCTGATCGACTATTCTTTCGGGGAATTAAAACTCCACCGGATTGAGATCAGATGTGCTGTGGAAAATAAAAAAAGCAGGAGTGTGCCCGAGCGACTCGGTTTTAAGGAAGAAGGACGGATTAGAGAAGCAGAGCTTTTAAACAATTATTTTACTGACCATATCGTTTATGGGCTGCTGGCCGGGGATTGGAATGAGCAGGCGCAGGCCTTAGGAGGTGATAGGAGTGGATAAAGATATTTTTAATAACTGGGCAGATGATTATGATAAAAGTGTAAAAGGAGAGGAAACCTTTCCTTTCGCCGGTTACCAAAAAATCCAGGCTATGGTTAAGAAGATGGTGGTAGCAGGTAAAGGAACCAAAATTCTTGAACTGGGAGTGGGAACGGGACTGGGAGCGCTAGAATTTTACGAGCAGGGGGCAGAAATTACCGGGGTGGATTTTTCCGATAAAATGCTGGAAAAAGCCCGGGAAAAAATGCCCGGGGCCCGCTTAATTAACCATGATTTTTCTAAAAGTTTTCCTCCAGCTGAACCAATTGATGAAAAATTTGATTATATTATTATTTCCTATGCCCTGCATCATTTGCCGGACTGGAAAAAGGTTGAGTTTCTGGGGGAATTAAAGAAATTTTTAAATCCCCGCGGGCGAATAATTGTAGCAGATGTTGCCTTTGTTGACCGGAAAACCATGCAAAAAGCCAGGAAAAAGGCCGGAAACAGGTGGGATGAGTCAGAACATTACCCGGTAATTGAAGACATTGCTTTCAGCCTGGAACAGAAAGATTTTTCCCTGACCTTTATCCAGATTTCTTTTTGTGCCGGGATTCTGCAGTTACGGCAATAAAAAACCTCCCGGAAGGGAGGTAGAAAATTAGATTTCAACTGCACAGTTGTTTTGCAGGGCCTTATTACAGGCCAGTCCAATTTTTAAAGATTTAATCGCTGCATCAATGGATAGATCCGGACAGGGATAATTTTGCTTGATTGCAGTGCAGACCCTCTCCAGTACCATTTTGTTCTCGTCATCCCTGGTAGGTGTTATTTCTTCAATGCTTCCATCCTGGTGGTAGATGGTTGTTTTTTCCTGGGGATGATCGCCAAACTCCCCGGCATAGTGAATTGTTCCCTTGGAACAGACAATATTGTAACCGATGCTAAAAGGGTACCCCTGGGGGACCATAGAGGAGCAATCGACACTGGCCAATTTGTCTAAATAATTTAGAGTTGCTACCACATGGGCGTTTTTATGGTTTCCGATTCCTCTTGCTGTGACGTGATCGGGAATACCCAGGAGTTCAACCAGGAAATCAAAGTTATGCAGGGCAAAATTTAAAACAATATCCTCGATCCCAACATTCTCCCAAAAGGAAGGAGTCCGGTTATAGGTTGTAACCGAGCGCGGGGTTCCCAGTTTTCCGGACCGGATCAGGTCCAGGGCCATCTTGTGGGGAGGGGAATATTTAAAAAAGAGGTTAACAAATAATTTCCGCTTGAATTTCCGGGCAAAGTGCTGCATTTTTTGTGCTTCCTGCAGAGAATAGGCCAGGGGAGTTTCGCAGAAAACATTTTTCCCTTTTTCCAGGGAGGCAGTGACAAATTCCAGGTGAACCCTGGTTGGTAAACAGACATCAATTAAATCGATCTCCGGGTCTTCAATTAATTGATAGGGATCTGTGGTTACTTCTACTCCGAATTTTTCTTTTACTTTTTCCAATTTATTTTTTTTCCTGCCGAAGATACTTTTTACCTGGACTCCCTCGATTGTCTGGTAATGTTCTGCGTGGACCAGGCCGAACCCGGTACCCAAAATTCCCACTTTGATAGTCCCCACCTCCAGGTTTTCTTATGAACTAATTAGGTTTTCGCCTCCGGTTATGAAATTCCTTCCCTGGAAAATCACCTCTGGATGAGAACTTGGTATTATGTTATGATTGAAACGGAGTTGGTTTTTAATGGAAATTTTAAATACCAAACATCTTTTTTTATTGCCCCTAAGGCCTTTAGAACTGCAGATGCGCCTGTCTTCTCCGGAACAGCTGGAAAGGCTTTTAAATCTTCGTTTTGCCCAGAAGGATATGCCCGGGAAGGGGTTGCATCCCTGGCCCGCTGGGCGTTGGGGCGCGGTGACATCAGGGCAATTCTTGCCACCACCGCAAAAGAAAACATTTCCTCGCAAAAAGTTCTAAAGGCCGGAGGCTGGGTTAAAACCGGGGAAAATGCAGAAAATATTTTCTGGCGCCTGGATAAAAAAACTCTGGAAAGAAAATAATTATAGCGGAATAAGGAGAGGAAAATGGAACGGGAAACCTGGTTGAAAAAAAGGCGAAAAATTGCAGTCCAGAGGTCCAACGAATTATTTGCACCAAACCACGATGAGATGCGGAGAACAATCAGTTTGACCCACAATGTAATGTTTAACCGGTTTTTAGAGGACCTGCCTGAAGGCCCTATCCTGAACGCAGCCTGTGGAAGCGGAAAGCACTGGCCTTTATTGCTCCAGGAAGGAAGGGAAATAATCGGAGTTGATCGTTCGGCCGCCATGCTGGAAAACGCTCGCCGAAAGTTCCCCGAAGTTAAAACTCGCCTTCTGGATTTGGAAGGAATAGATTTCCAGGAAGAATTCGCGGGAGCTGTTTGTATTGATGCCCTGGAAAATATGCCTCCCGAGTTATGGTCCCAGGTTTTTTCCCGTTTTTTTAGGTCCTTAATTCCGGGGGGAACATTATATTTTACCGTTGAACTTTTGGACCGGAGTGAACTGGAAAAAGCATACAAAGAAGGAAAAGAACAGGGTTTTCCCCTGGTCCCCGGCGAAGTCATTTCCGATGGGGGTTATCATTTTTACCCCCAATCTGAACAGCTGGTCCGCTGGCTGGAAAATGAAAAATGGGCTGAGGAAATCCAAGAAGAAGGCGATGGCTACATGCATATAATGGTCCGCAGGAGAGAGGAGGAATGAAAATGTCAGCAGGGGGAGGAACTGCTGCGTATTTATTGATAATGGAAGCGCAAAAGGCCATGGGGTCCATTATACATATTGAGAACAAGGACTTCCTGGACCTGGTTAACAAAGAGGAAACCCCCCTCGTAGTTTTCCACCACGGAGGGATTTTAAGAAAGGTTTATTCCTATCTTTTTTCCTGGAAGGGCTATATCTTCGTAACCAAAAGCCAGAAGAAACTGTCTCTTCCGGGCAAAGCCCAGGTAATTAAAGCCAAAAAATTAGAACTACCCAATTTTTAAGGCCGGGGATTTTTCCCGGCTTTTATTTTATTTCTGGCCTGGACTAACTTTTTAAATTCCTGGTCAAGGTCATGGTATTCATAAGAATGGGGACCGGTCTGGCCCAATTCCCCGAGAATCTGGCTGATCCTGGTTTCGATTAACATCAGGTTTTCTTCCCCGGGGGTAGAAACCTGTTCTTTTTTAAGCGGTTTTTTAGTGATTTTTTGTTTCTCAATAAGTAGTTGCGTGGGACAGAGAGAATCAACCAGGTAGCGGTCGTGGCAAACCATAACCAGGGTTCCCCGGTAGGCTTTTAGGGCTCTTTCCAATCCTTCCCTTAAATTCAGGTCCAGGTGAGTTGTGGGTTCATCGAGGAGGAGAAGGTCTGGTTCTTTTAAAAGAAGGTGGCAAAGCTGGAAACGTCTCCTTTCCCCATAACTCAAATTACAGAGGGATTTATCCAACAGTTCCGCTGCGAACCCCATACGGGATAGGAGGGTTAGAACCCATTCTTTTTTCTCCCTGGAGAAATTGGAAAGAATTTCTGTCCCGGTTTCCCGGGGCAGGGGAAGTTTTTCCTCCTGGGGCAAAAAGCCAAAATTGGCGGAAGGGCTTAACCAGAATTGGCCCCGGTCCAAAAAGTCTTCCCCGGTAATTATACGAAGGAGAGAAGATTTCCCGCAGCCGTTGGGGCCCCGCAGAGCTATTTTTTCCCCTCGCAGCAGGTAAAAAGAACTGGAACGAAATAAAGCCCTTTTTCCGTAGCCTTTTTTACCTTCCTGCAATACCAATATTCGGCGGCCCCTTTTCATGGGGGCGGCCAGGTCAATATTCAATTCGAGTTCTTTTTCCGGCCTGGGAGTTGCGCTCTGGGATAGTTTTTCCAGTCTTTTTATTTTGGACTGGGCCTGGCGTTCTTTTTTGGCCGCCCTGGCCCGAAAGAACTCTTTGCCTCCTTTTTTGTTTTCCCGGGCCTTTTCCCTGGATTTTTCGTGGCCGTTTTTAGCCCAGTTTTTGGTCTGTGTTATTTCACTGCGGAGCTTTTTATGTTCCCGTTTTTCCTTTTCAAAAGCCCTTCTTTGGGTTTTTTCCCGGTGGGCTTTTTCTTCCTGGTAAAAGCTGTGATTACCCGGGAAAATGGTAACTTTTCCGACCTTTAATTCCAGGGTTTTTTCGGTGACCTGGTCCAGGAAAAACCGGTCGTGGGAAATGGTCAGGAGGGCGCCCTGGAAGTTATTGAGCTGCTCAATAAGCCAGGTTATTCCCTGTTCATCCAGGTGATTGGTCGGTTCATCCAGAACCAGCAAATCGGGGTTCTGATTCCAGATGCGAGCCAGGGCCAGCTTGGTCCGCTCCCCGCCGCTGGCGTGCTCCCAGCGTTCTTCTTCCCAGCGATAAACTTTTTCCAGCCCCAGCTTCTTACTGGTAGCGAGAAAACCCCGTGGCAAATCTCTGCCGGGGATATTTTCTTCCCGGCCCTGGGGTAAATATCCAATTTTGAGATTTTTGGAGTGAAAAACAACCCGACCCTGGTCGGGGGTTTGCTCCCCAACGATAACTTCCGCCAGAGTTGTTTTCCCCGAGCCATTGTCCCCAATTAAACCAACCCGGTCTGTAGGACCGAGATCAAAACTGGTTCCCTTTAATACCGGCTTATGGTTGAAAGACTTTTTAATCTGTCGACAGCTAAGCAGCAGCATAAAACCACCTCCGAAAATAAAAACTGCAGGGGAACAAAAGGTTCCCCTGCAGAAGAAAGCAAATTATGCAGGACAAAAAACTATTGTGTTCCCGACCCGAAAAAGTACACACCCAGAAAAAAAGCTGAGGCGTGTCCTATTTAATTGCTTCTAGTGGGCCAGGGTTCTGAACATTTTTCTATTTTTAAACCTCCGGGAGTTTATTCTGAAGTCATAATACCACAGGTTCATGGGGGTGTCAAAAAAAGAAGGAAATGCATGCTTTCCTTTTTCCCTGAGGTGAGAAAAAGGCATATCTGGGAAGGTTAAAAGCCCTAAAAGGCGAAATATTTAAGTTATTATAGTAATTCTTTAAGGGCAGGGGAGTAAACCGAGGGGAGATAAAATGAAAATAGACTACACCGGATTGCTGATTGTGAACAAGAAAAAGGACTGGAAGAATTAAGGCGGGATATGGAAACATCGGTTGATAGCCTGGTCTTGCTGCAGAAATAAGGGGGGTTGGGCATGAGCCGCCGCAGGCTGTTTTTATATTTGGTTTTTTTCTCCCTTGCAGTTTTGGTTACGATGTTAATGCATGAAGGGGGTCACTTTTTAGCAGGGACAATCCTGGGAAACCCCATGGAAATGAATCTGAACAATACCCGCCCGGTGCACGGTTATTACCTTGAAACCTGGCATTCTCCCCTTGTCGCAGCCGCGGGGTCTCTTTTTTCCATTGCTCAGGCCTTTGTTTTTTGGTTTTTACTGCGGAGAAAAAAGACAGTTTTCCTTTATCCTTTTTTATTTTATCCGGCTTTTTACAGGGTGTTACCGTATTTAATTACCCTGGGTCATCAGGAACAGATGTACCTGCAGGATAAGGGACAGGTAGGAGCATACCTGGGGATTTCCCCCTGGTTTTTAATTGGACCTTATTTATTGTTGATTTGTTCCCTTGTTTTTGCGGGGAGCCGCAGGTTAAAAGTAAAATGGCAGCTCAACCTGTTGAGTTTAATTTTCTCATTTTTACTGACCCTTTTTTGGCTGCAGGTTAACCATGTATTCTTATAATTAGCAAAAATATTATCTGGTTTTCAGCCAGGAAGAAAGCGGGTGGAAAGAAAATTTTAAAAATTTTTGTTTTGCTGCTCTGTTTATTTTTGGGAAGTAGTTTGGCTTCAGGAGACCCGGTTCTTGAAGGCAATTTTTTTCCGCATGCAGTTGACCAACACCTCCGGTTCCGGCTGACTGACGTGCGGGGAGGGGGAGAAGTCACCCTGAGGTTGACCATGGAAAATGGCGGTGAAAAATGGGAATCCTGGGCTACCTTTGCTGCTGATAGGAGTGGTTTTGTCAATCCCGATCTCTATTCTCCCCTGGAGGGTACCTATGAAGAAGCTGATCAGATGGGGCTGTTCTGGTCGATGCTCCCTGTTAACGAAGGGGGAATGTTTATCCCCGGGGATATAGAGCCCTTGAGATATGAGATAAGTATAGAAGTTGGGGGATCAATTGGGCAAACAATAAGCTTTCAGCGTTTTTTCCAGGCGCCAGGGGTAGAAAGAAGAGAAATCAGAGAAGAGGGACTTATTGGAACTTATTTCACTCCTCCAGGAGAGGAGCCAGTACCTGCAGTTTTAATCCTTGGTGGTTCGGAGGGAGGGCTGGAGGAATATAAGGCTGCGCTCCTGGCCAACCGGGGTTATGCCACTTTGGCCCTGGCCTATTTTGCTAAAGAGGGTTTACCCGAGCAACTTGTGGATATTCCCCTGGAATATTTCCAGGCAGCTCTTTCCTGGCTGACAGAACAGGAAAAGGTCAGGGATGATTCAATAATTGTCCTGGGGAACTCTAAAGGGGGAGAGGCGGCACTTTTACTGGGAACCCTTGATAAAAGAGTTGCGGGAGTAATTGGGGTTGTCCCCAGCAGTGTGGTCTGGCAGGGGTTGGACCAAAAAAGAACTTCTTCTTCCTGGACTATAGAAGGGGAACCCCTTTCCTACGTGTCTTTGTCCATGTCCTTAATGGATCTTTTAAGAAATTTCTGGAGTAATTTAACAGGCAGGCCCCGGGAATTTGTGGAAATGTATGAAAAGAGCCTGCAGGATGAAAAGCTGGTAAGAGAAGCCGCTATCCCGGTGGAAGAAATCGGGGGACCGATCCTTTTGATATCAGGGGGAGATGACCTGGTCTGGCCTTCGTCGGAAATGTCTGCTGCTATTGTCCGGAGGTTGAGAGAAAATGATTTTCCCCACGAGGTAAAACACCTTGATTTTCCTGAAGCGGGGCATATTTTCCGGGCACCATACCTCCCCGCTTTTGGAACCAGGGAGAGCGATGGGATTTTATTTGGTGGCAATCCCGGTTCGAATTCCCGCGCCGAAGCAGAATCCTGGCAGGAAATCCTGACCTTTCTGGCGAATTTTTAGTAAAGGGGTGGAATTTTTGTCCATTATCTATACCCTTGGTCATTCCAATCATTCTTTTTCTTTTTTTAAAGAACTTTTGCAAAAACACGGGAGTAACCTGGTGGTGGATGTCCGCAGTATTCCCTATAGCCGGCCGCATCCTCAGTTCCGCAAGGATAACCTGGAAAAATATTTGTTGAGCGAGGGTTTTGCCTATTGCTTTTTGGGCGGGGAACTCGGGGGTAAGAGAGACGAAAAGAAGGTAAAAACTCCTCAAGCCAGAATAGACTATGAACTGGTGCGGGGCATTATCCACTTTCCAAAAAGGGATTGAATACCTTGAAGATCAAATTTCCGAGGGGAAACTTCCTGCCCTGGTTTGTGCCGAAAAAGATCCACTGCGCTGTCACCGCTTTTTCCTGATAACCCCGGCCCTATTAAAAAAGGGCTGGCAGGTAAAACATATTCTTGCTAACGGGAAAACTATTTTCCACGAGGAAGGCGAAAAAATTTTTTTAAAACAAAAAGCAAAACCTTCGCTATTCACTCCGGCCAGTGAAATATTAAAAAATTCCTACCGCTGGGGTGGAATGGGCAGGATTTAAGGAGGCTCTATCATGCGCGGAAGTTTTAAAAGCGAATACTCCAATCAAATACATCAGCTGCTGGTAACTGTTTCCCGCCATTTCTATATAAAAAAGGACGGGCGAATAGCCTACCAGGAAAGCCCTCTTGCTGCCCATATTAATAATCTGGGGGAAGCCCCCAAAGAACCTCTGGTTTATTATATTATCCGGGATCATTTCAGCGGCAATTTTTCCCTGGGTTTGGGCTCGGGGAAAGATTTAATTCCTCTGATTGATTTCCTCTACGGTGCCTGGCAACAAAAAGAGGACAGGGGAACTCTGGCCGGACTGCCGGAAATTCTATCTGTTCCTAAAAATATAACAACACCGGAACTCCTCTCCGGATTAAAGGAGCTGGGAGTTAAACCGGTGCACCCTCCCAGCGGTTTTGCTTCCGGAATCGGAATGATCCGTTCCCTGGAAGAGAATGTGGGTTTTAACCTGACCCGGATTGCAATTCCCGACTTTCCCGGTCTTTTAGCAATGGAAAATAAAATCAATAATTATATGCTGGGTGGATCCTTCCGCAAAAGCAAAAAACAGGTCTGGGAAGAAGGTTTACCTCAAGGGCGCCCCCGGCCACCTGGAGATTTTAAATCTTTCCGGGAAATATTCCCTGACCCGGACCCCGAAGAATTCCCCCTGCCCTGGAAAGGGGAAGTGGAGCATCCCCAGGTCCAGGTGAACGGACGGAGCGCTATACCTGCAATGGAAGGGGAAGTTCCTTCTCCCCAGACCCTGGAAAAAGCGCAAATGATAGTGGAAGAAGCAAGGGATAAGTTTTTTACCTCCGCCCGCTGCTCCAGAGCGTATGAGGCCTTAAAGGTTACCCCTTACTGCAGCGATGCCTATCTTTATCTGGCGAATTTAAGCAAATTAAACGAGGAAAAGGTTACCCTATTCCAGAGGGCTGTTCAAGCCTGCAAAGCAATCTGGGGAAAAGAATACTTTCAGGATATAGACCGCAATTTCTGGCATGATGTAGCTTCCCGGAACTACATGCGGGGTTTAATCGGTCTTGCCCTGTGTTATTATGAACAGGAAAAGATAGGGGCCTCCGCTGCCATCCTGGAATACCTGCTTAAACTTGATCCCGAAGATAACCTGGGAGGTAGGTATTTCCTGGTCAATGCCTTATTATACGAGGGAAACGCCAGAGAAGCCCAGGCTTTCCTGCGCAAATACGATGATGATACCAGCTGTATGCTGTATGCCCGGGTTTTACTGTGGCTGCAATTGGATGATAAGGTCCAGGCCAGGATTGCCTTAGAAGAAGCGCTGGAAGCCAATATGAGGGTCCCCTACAGGTTGCTGCGCTTGCACCGGGTCTTTTTCCGGGAATCCGGCTTTTACAATTATCCCGAGGGAAGCCCGGAAGAGGCAGAATTATGCGCCAGTATTTCTTTACCGGCCTGGAAAAACACCCCTGGTGCAAAAGACTGGTTATTCCGCCAGGTCAAAAAGAGAAACCTGCAACATATCTATTAAAAAAACCCCGTAGGGACGGGGTTTTATCTTTGGGATAAGAAGGGAAAAATTTTTTCCCAGAGAGGTTTTTTCAATTTGAAGTCTTTCAATTCTTCCCGGGCAGCCTGATAGCCAAGTTCAATGGTTTCTTTGGTTTTCTTCAAATCCCAGGAACCTATATCGCGAAGATCGGGAGTTATCCAGTAGTCCGCCTGGCTGGCATTTTTTTCTTCCCGGTCCCGGGTCATCAGATAGGTTGATTTGTAAAACATCTCGAAAATATTGTGGGGTTCTTTTTGCAGGGGAGAATGCTGGGTAAGGTCAACTGCAATAATGGGGAGAAACTTTTTTTCCTGGAGAAGGGGGGTGGGGATGCTCTGGAGAACTCCACCATCAACCAGGGTCCTACCGTTCCTTTTTACCGGGGAAAAGATGCCGGGTATGGCGCAGGAAGCCGTTACCGCGGAAATTACATCGCCCTGGTTCATGTAAACCAGGCAGTTTTCAATAATATCAACTGCAACAACATCCAGGGGAATATTTAAATCGGAAAAATCCGGTCGCCCCAAATCCCTTTCCAGGATCCGGGTAATGAACACCGGGTTAACCAGGCCGCGGCGGGGGAGGCGGGTCCGGGGAATATTTCGGAAAAAATCGCTCCTGGTCAGATTCAGGGCTAGTTTTTCAATTTCCACAGGGGATTTTCCCGCAGCATAATAAGCGCCGATTATGGAACCCGCGCTCGTTCCAGCAATGGCCTGGACCGTGATATTGTGTTCTTCAATGTATTTAAGTACACCAATGTGGGCAAAACCCCGCAGGGCCCCACCGCTTAAAGCAAGGCCGACACCCACTTCAATTCCTCCCCTCGAGCAGTTTGCTGCAGTAATTCCGTCTTATTCCGAGCAAGTTTTTTCTGTTCCTCGATTGTTTTGAGATGCCCTGAACGGGCCTATTTTCAAAAAACCGGGAAACCGTTCTTAACTACAAATTAAGGGCGTTATTTTTTTCTCCTCAATCTTTGAAAACTCTCCGTTTGTTCTGATTATAATTTAACCGGCCAACGGGGTCAAGTCAGTCCTCATTCAATTTAATCGAAAGGTGGCCAGGTATGAAGATCGGATGCAATTATTCACCTGCCCTATTAGACCTCCTGGAAAAAGGCAAAATAGAAATTGATTATATCAAATTATCCCTTTATCCCGGCCTGGAGGAAGGTTTTGAACCCGGTATTTTCGGGCTCCCCGTTCTTGTCCATGGTATTAATCCTCCGGGTCCCGAGCGACTGGGTGCGGAGGTACATCCGGAGTTGGACTGGGGCAGGTTAAACAGGATTGTTTTCGAGCTGGGTTCTCCCCATCTCGGGGTGCACCTGGCGGTAAATGGTGAGGATATCGTAGGGAAGCTTGATCAAAAAAAGACCCGGGAGAAGCTGATAAAGGGGGCCCAAGCCTGGAACGATGGTTTAGAAGTTCCCCTCCTGGGAGAAAATGTCCCTGACTCTCCTTACTACCAGAAAAAGGGAGTTTTACCGTGGGCTGGTGACCCCTGGTTGATTGACGAGGTCTGTAGAGAAGCAGGAATCGGACTTTTGCTTGATCTTGCCCACGCGCGGGTGTCGGCCTGGACCAGAGGTATGGAAATCAAAGAATATCTGAGTGTCTTACCCCTGGACCTGGTCGGGGAAATTCACCTGGCTGCTCCCCTAATGACTCAAAAAAATGGACTTCGAGATCGGCACCTGGAGTTAGAAAAGATCGATTATAATTTATTTGAGTGGGTCCTGGGAAAATGTTCTCCGGAAATTGTTACCCTGGAATATGGTGGTCCGGGAGAGCACTTTTCCTGGCGCAGTGATCCCGAAGCAATTATCAGGCAAATCGAGAGAATCGGGGAGATAGTAAAAATGGCAGGTTTTGAATGAGAAAAGGAATTATTAAATTAATGTGGAATTAATACTTACGATTTGATAGATTAAGGAGCTGGCCGGTAAAAAGAGCCCGGGGAATTCTCCCTGTTTTTTATCATTGTTATACTCCTCCTGGTAATTGCCACCAATTCCATATTTCACAACGGATTTCCACTGATTTTCTATTCGGGACGATGCAGCCGAGGGCTAGACCAAAAGATTTAAGTTAGGCTGGTTTATCGCTGAAAATTGGGTTTAACCGGATCGCAGGCGTTGGTTGGGGTTGGTTTTTTTTAAGAACAGGGGGTAGAAAATGAAAAAGGTTTTGGGTTGGGTTGTTCTGGGCCTTGCCGTTTTCCTCCTTTTTTCCTGCACTACTGATTACGCCAGGTTGTTTAATAATCAAGGGGCCCTGCTGGCAGAAGAAGATCAGTTTTATTTCCGGATTAGAAATGGCAGAATAGCCCCGGGAATGGAATTTCAGGATTATTCCGGAATAAATACAATCTGGGTGTTAAATAGCCCCAATGAATCCTGGATTACCTGCAGCTATGATTTGCAGATAGATAAAGGCCGCTTTAAAGTTATACTTATTTCGCCCGCGGGGGAGATTTTTAACATAGTGGAAACTTCAGAGAGTGGAATCCGGACAATAAACCTTCTCCCTGGAGAGAGCAGAATCAGGATAGCAGGTTCCAGGACTACAGGAAATATAGAGTTTTATTTGGAAACAGGTCCCGGTATTGAAGAACAAAGAAGCTCCCGTTTTGAGGTTAATTGACCGGAAAAAGGGATTTCAGAAATAATCTGGAATAAAACAAAAAGGGAACCATTTAAAAGAATTTTCCAGGCCTGAATTGCCTGGACAGAAGAAATGATTTCTCTTGCCAAAACGGGGGAAATAGTGTAATCTAATAATAATCGGGCTGTAGCTGGTGCAGCTTTATTTTTTTATGTAAGAGGTGTAAAAATGCATATAATAATTATCGGGGCAGGCAAGGTTGGTTACAGCCTGGCCGAGAAATTGAGTAAAGAACAACACGATATTTTTTTAATCGACCATAATGAAAACCGCCTGGAAACAGTCCAGGAAGATCTTGATATTTCGACTATTTTAGGGCAAGGCGGAAACATTTATACCCTGCAGGAAGCAGGAGTAGCAGAAGCTGATTTGCTCCTGGCAGTAACTAACGCCGAGGAGGTAAATATTCTGGCCTGTTTACTTGGCGGGCAGATGGGGGTAAAAAGAACCGTAGCCAGGGTTTCTAACCCGGAATATGTGGAAAACGGTCCCTTTGAGATTTCTTCATTCGGGATCGATTTAATGATTAATCCCGAAATGGTAACTGCAGAGTCAATCCTCAAGTTAATCCGGGTCCCGGAAGCTTTGAACGTGGAATATTTTGCTAACCGGCGGGTTCAACTCCTGGAATTAAGTGTGGATAAGGGTTCTCCTATTGTAGGAAAAACCCTCTATGAGCTGGATTTTGACCACTCCTATTTAATCGTTGCCGTAATGCGCAACGGCAAAATTGTAATTCCCCATGGAAACGATCAAATCGAACCCGATGATCTGATTTTTGTAATGGCTAAAACTGAAGATATGCTTGCTGTGGAGGAATTCCTGGGGAAGAGAAGGAAAAAGGCCAAAGATATTACAATTCTGGGAGGAGGCAAACAGGGTTATCAGCTTGCAAGAATCCTGGAGAAAAAAGATTTTAATATCAAATTAATTGAAAAACAGATTAAAAGGTGCCAATGGCTTTCGGAAAAACTGGAAAAAACCCAGATAATTAATGGCGACGGAACGGATCTTAATTTGCTGGAAAGCGAAGATATAGCCAGTTCCGATATTTTTGCTGCAATGACCGGAGATGACAAGGCCAATATTTTGGTTTCTCTCCTGGTTAAACACCTGGGAGTTCCCCGGACAATATCCCAGTTGCGCCGCTCGGATTATGTTCC
>PWGV01000089.1 GCA_003554585.1 Halobacteroidaceae bacterium
CATCATGATGGAGCGCTCTATGCTTCAGTAGAAGGCCGCACCGTTTCTATCGTTCGAATTGTTCCCCAACCGGTAGATTAACACCTGAAGAAATACCAGGCATATTGAGCTTAATTTAATAGTTAGGGACCCTGTTTTGCATACCCAAAATCAGAGGGGGATATGGTGTCCCGGAGAAAATCCAAAATAATTGTGGGTTAGTTGCAATATAATTCCTGGATCTTATTCAAAAAAGTCTTTTACGGCTAGAAAAGTTGAGCTGAAAGTTTACTTTCCGAGTATAGGTTTATATTTAGGTGGAAAAGTACGAACTTCCCCCCCCCCGGGAAAAAATATATATAACCAAAAGAGCCCACTAAAAAGTGGGCTCATTGGCTTAGCGTTTGAAAACTAACTCGATTCTGACTTCTCTAGATTCTTTTGCTTTTAACTCATAGGAATATGTTCCCGCTTTCCAGGGACCAGGAATTGTTTCAGCACTCTCTATATCCGGTAAAATTATGGTAGAGAAAATCTTTTCTCCTTCAGGTGATTTTAACCTAAACTTCATCTCCCCACTCCCGGTTATTCCTGAAAAAAGAATTCCCCTTGCCTCCGATGCTTTTAAAGACTCAGTTCTCTTTCCCTGGAAACTTCTAATGGTAAAAAGCCGATTGTTATTGTCTCCATCGACGATCTGATTAAAATACATGGTTGTGGAATAGCTATCAGATGAATAACCCCCACCCAAAAAACCAATCAGCAATGAAAAATAAGCCCCAGTTTTACTTTAATAATAATCACCTTCTCGTAATAAGTTCCTTAAAACCTTATTAATCTTATTTCAAATGGGTTTTATTGTCAATTACTATTTTTCGCTCGAAGAATATTTTTTGAAAAGCCTTTTGTTGCAGTAAAAAGGGAGATTATACAACTTGGGGAAACCTGAATTATTTTGGATTTAAATACATGTGCTTCAAAAAATTTAGAGGTAAAAAGAAGAATTACAGGAAAACAATTAAAAACACAGAAAAGTAAGGGGATAATTTAAATTGGAAAGTTGATTAAATCGGCTTTGCCCGAGGGAGAAAAAAGGTATGTAGATAAAAGGCCAGGAGAAGTTTGTAAGAGTTAGCAGTTATCTGGCCAGGGGGTTATAAACTGGCATGACAAGGGTTTTTCCTCAAAGATTTATTCTCCAGAGGAGGGAGAAAAGTGAAAAGTTTATTCTGCTTCCTTTTATTTTTTGTTCTGATTATGGGATGCGCAACTGGAATTCTCCAGGCAGGGGCTGAACCAAAGGTCTATGAAATGCTGGAATCAGGAGACCATTCCAGGCTTGAAGGAATTCCAGAACTCAAGGAAATAATAGTCCAGAACAGAAAAATTAAATATTATCCAGAAGAAAAAGTTGAAGAAATGGTCAAGCCTTTCCTGTATAGCTATGAGAAATTTAAAGAAATTGACCCGGAAAAAATTCCCAAAACGGGAGTATCGGGCTTTGATCTCAGCAAAAGCGAGATCATTGAGGACATTGAAATTTTGTTCCAGGTTCTGAAGTACGGTTATGTGGGTTATGAAATCCAGGGTGGGGATCAGGTTTTTCTGGAAGCCAGGGAAAGTTTAATTAGTTGGGCAAAGGATTTTGCGGCCGAAAAAGGCAAGGAGGCCTTTTTTTACGGAGTTTTTGAAGATATTTTAATTGAAAAACTATCTTTCATAAACGACTGGCATTTTAAAATAGGTCAGGAGAGGTTGTATACCCACGAGAAAATGCATTTTGGAGCTGGCCTGGATGTTTATTGTAACCGGGACGGCTTCTACCTGGAAAAAGATGGTAAAAAAGCCTACCTAATCTCCTGCAATGGAAATGACCCGGAAAAATATCTTAAACCATCTCTTAACCCCGAGGGAGAACTGGTTTACCGGCCAGTAAAACTGGCACCTGAGAACAACCAGGAAAAAGCAACTCTTCTCCTGGAACAAAATGGGGAGAGGTGGAAAAAAAGTATTTCCCTAATACCCGCTGATTCCCCTGACTACTTTCTGGTTCCTTTTGCTATTCATAAAGAAAATGACATTACGGTAATCACCAGTCGCAATCTTTCCCGCCATTTCGATGATGATTTAAGGTCGATGGTTGAAAAGGCTGGAGAATTAAGAGATGAGGACCTTTTCATCCTTGATTTACGGGGTAATACTGGTGGCTCAACGGAATATGTTAGAGGATGGGTAAAGGAGTTTAGTTCCCAACAGGATTATCAGACCTGGGGATGGGGGAGTATTGACCTCTGCACTCAGACCTCCCATAGAATCAGGAAAAATACTGAATATATCCTGGGCTTTGATGCCGAGTGGGTAGAGGAAAGGTTTTCCCCAACTGCAACAGGCTGGAGTGAAGTTTTGTACAGGAAACCCCGGAAAATAGAGAATGATGTATTAATCTTTGTTCTTATTGACGATAAAATTGCTTCTGCAGCGGAAGCATTTTTGCTGGCCTTGAGAGAGATGGAAAATGTGGTTTTTGTAGGTTCCAATACTGCCGGAGGGTTTAACATGGGGAACTACTCCTTTTTTCATCTTCCTCATTCGGGAGTTTTCTTCCAGGCAGGGGTTACCCTTTTTTTCCCGCCGGAAATTTCCATAATTGAAGGGACGGGGTTTGCACCGGACATCTGGGTTGAACCCTCGGAAGCAATGGATAAAACTCTTACCTTTATTGAGAGATACCTCCGGTAGAAAATCGGAAGAATAGGGGGGAGGGAAAAATGATCTCCAAATACCGGGATCTTTTACTATTTCAAGCAAGCAGGACAAAATAATTATGGTTAGCTCTTTCAACTTTAAACTGGAAAACAATTTCTTGAAAATAAGGGAAAATCTTATATAATATTGTTTAAACAGGGAGTTAGACTTTTAAGGAAAAACCAGTTTTAAGAGCAGACTATTTTGATGAAGGAAAAACCGCCTTAAATATGCTTGCCATTTTAACTTTCGCTTACCACTAACCAAATTACCCTGTTTGATCCTTAATTTTTATGTTGGGGGAAAAGCCATGAAACTGCATCCCAATTCGCTCCTGGAATA
>PWGV01000163.1 GCA_003554585.1 Halobacteroidaceae bacterium
CGGGGATGTGATATAATCATAAAAGATTCTCGACTTTTAAGCGAAGTATAGTAAAGGTTTCCTTTACCAATATTTCGCTATTTTTTTCGGAGGTGAAAAAAATGGCCGAGATAAATGAAAAAAGAAAGAAGGCCTTAGATCGAAGCGGGGTTTTGAAAGAGAGAATAGAAAAATATCTGCAGAACCGATCCAGGATTCCTACTGGGCGGGAGAGAAGCGAGGCTATTAAAAAACAGAAAGACAAAATACTGGATATCCTGGGTGCCAGTGAAAAAGACTGGAATAGCTGGGAGTGGCAGATGCAAAACAGGATTAGTGATGCGCATACCCTGGCCCGGGTTTTGAAAATTGACGAGGAAGCCCAGAACAAAATAAAGGAAATAGGGAAGAAATACCGCTGGAGTATCTCTCCTTATTTCCTGAGCTTAATTGATCCCTCGGAACCCTGGGATCCGATTAAGCTGCAGTCTGTTCCGAGTGTCATGGAACTGCTGGGAGAGGGAACCCCGGACCCGATGGGCGAAGAATTTACCTCGCCTGCTTCTTCTATTACCCGTCGCTATCCGGACCGATTGATAATCAAGGTTACCAATCAGTGCGGGATGTATTGCCGCCACTGTCAGCGGCGAAGAGGTATTGGAGAAGTAGATAAGCCAACTCCGGTTGAAGAACTTGAAGAGGCGATTAAGTATGTCCGGGATAATCCCGAGATTCGGGACGTCCTTTTAACCGGTGGGGATCCCTTCATGCTCAGTAATGAGCGAATAGACTGGATCCTTAGAGAGCTGCGTTCCATTGACCACGTTGAGGTTATCCGCCTGGGATCAAGAACCCTTGTTACCCTCCCCCAGCGGGTTGACGACGAACTCGCTGAGATCCTCTCCCGTTACCACCCGGTATTTGTCAATACCCAGTTTAATCATCCCCAGGAAATTACTGAAGAAGCCGCAGAAGCCTGTACTAAACTGGCTAATGCAGGCGTTCCCCTCGGGAACCAGATGGTTTTGCTCAGGAGAATAAATGATGACCCGGATATAGTAAAAAAGTTAAACCATGAACTTTTGAAGATCAGGGTTTCTCCATATTATATTTTCCATGCCAAGGGAGTTCAGGGGACGACTCATTTCCGCACCAGGGTAGAGACAGGAATGGAAATTATGGAAAATCTGCGCGGGTTTACTTCGGGGCTGGCAATTCCAACCTTTATAATCAATGCCCCCCAGGGTTATGGAAAAACTCCAGTCCTTCCGGAATACGTAGTTTCCTGGGGCGACGATCATATCCTGCTTAGAACGTGGGAAGGTCGGGTTATGGAGTACCCCAATGTTTTAGACGAATGGAGCGATGAAGAGATATTTTAAATATGAAGGAGGCCTTGAGCCTCCTTTCTTCTTTTCTGCGGCCGTGTTGTCATTGCCGATAATCAGTGGTATAATAATTTTGCAGTTATTTTGGAAAGACCCTTTATTTCCGGGGAGGAATATTGATGCTCGATTTGTTTAAAAAATTATTAAAAGACCCCAACCAAAAAGAACTGGAGAAACTTTGGCCCATGGTTGAAAAAGTAAATTCCCTGGAAGCCGAAGTCCAGGCTTTATCCGACGAGGAATTAAGGGGAAAAACCGATGAATTTCGCAATAGGCTGACTGGAGAAGAGACGATTGAAGATATTCTTCCGGAGGCTTTTGCTGTTGTCAGGGAGGCTGCCCAGCGTTCTACTGAAGAGAAATTCAGACACTTCGATGTCCAGATTCTGGGAGGTATTGTTCTTCACCAGGGGAAAATTGCGGAGATGAAAACCGGGGAAGGAAAAACCCTTGTAGCTACCCTGCCCGCCTACCTCAATGCCCTGACGGGTAAAAGCGTGCATATTATAACCGTAAATGAATACCTGGCCCGCCGGGACGCGGAATGGATGGGAAGTATTTATAAATTCCTGGGCCTAACCGTAGGCTTAACCCTGCACGGGATGGATTATAAAGAGAAGAAAGAAGCTTATTCCTGCGATATTGTTTATGGAACAAATAACGAGTTCGGATTTGATTACCTACGGGATAACATGGCTCTTGCTCCCGAACAGGTGGTCCAGGGGGAATTGAGTTATGCGATCCTGGACGAAGTGGACAGTATTCTCATCGATGAAGCCCGAACTCCCCTTATTATTTCAGGTCCCAGCGAGGAATCACCGGCGCTTTATTACCAGTTTGCCCGGCTGGTTCCCCAGTTGAAAAAAGATGAACACTATGCAGTTGATGAGAAAGCAAACTCGGTGACTCTTACCGAAGAAGGGGTAGCCCGAGCCGAAAAACTTTTAAATATTGAAAACCTCTACGACGACCAGAATGTCCGCATGACCCACCACCTCAATCAGGCTCTAAAAGCGTGGGCTTTGATGCGTAGAGACCGTGATTACGTGGTCAAGGATAATCAGGTTATGATCGTGGATGAATTTACCGGCCGCATCATGGAAGGCCGAAGGTATAGTGATGGCCTACATCAGGCCATTGAAGCAAAAGAAGGGGTTAAAATTGAAAGGGAAAGCCAGACCCTGGCTTCTATAACCTATCAGAACCTTTTCCGGATGTATGATAAACTTGCAGGTATGACTGGAACTGCGGCAACGGAGGAAGAAGAATTTATTAAGATTTACGGAATGGAAGTTGTAGTTGTTCCCACCAATGAGCCGATGATCAGGGATGATTTGCCCGATCAGATTTACAAAACCCTTCCCGGTAAAAAACAGGCCATTACAAACGACATTGTTTCCAGGCATGAAAAAGGCCAACCGGTACTGGTAGGGACCATTTCTATAGAATCCAGTGAAGAATTGAGCAGTATGCTGAAAAAGGAGGGCGTTCCTCACCAGGTTCTAAATGCGAAGCACCACGAGCGAGAAGCAGAAATTATCAAGGACGCGGGGCAAAAGGGATCTGTAACTATTGCCACCAATATGGCGGGACGCGGAACCGATATTGTTCTGGGAGAAGGAGTAACTGACCGGGGTGGTTTGCATATCCTGGGTAGCGAAAGGCACGAGAGCCGCCGCATTGATAACCAGTTGCGGGGTCGTTCGGGACGCCAGGGAGATCCCGGTTCTTCTCAATTTTTCATTTCCCTGCAGGATGATTTAATGCGCCTTTTTGGTTCGGAAAGGGTTTTTGCTGTAATGGACCGGCTGGGAATGGATGAAAATACTCCCGTGGAACATCCCCTGATCAACAGGGGTATTGAAAATGCCCAGAAGAAAGTGGAAGCCCGCAACTTTGAAATCCGGAAATATGTCCTGGAATATGATGATGTGCTCAACAAACAACGGCAAATAATTTACAACCAGCGCAGGGAAATCTTGAATTCAGAAAATGTCCGGGAACGGATAATGGACATGATGAAGCAGGTAATAGAGGAGCAGGTAGAATTATACCTTCCCAAGGGTGTCCACCCCGAAGAGTGGGATCTGGAAAACCTTATTGCTGCTGCCGAGAGGATCTATTTGAGCAGTGGAGTTTTAACTCCGGAAAAATTAAAGGAAATGTCCCGGGAAAAAATCGAAGAGATGTTGCTGGAAAAAGCCCGGGAGACCTATAAAAAGAGGGAAACCCAGTGGGGCGAAGAAATAATGCGCCGCCGGGAAAAACTCCTGGCCCTGCAGATAATTGACCGGAAATGGATGGATCATCTTGATGCGATGGATGATTTACGGCAGGGAATCAACCTGCGGGCTTACGGCCAGCGTGATCCCCTGGTAGAATACAAGTTTGAGTCCTTTGATCTTTTCAATAATATGACGGCCAGTATCCGGGAAGACCTGGTTCGGGTACTATGCAAGTTTGTTCCCCGGCCCGAGGGGATCCGTCTCAAGGAAAGGCAGATGGAAATGCCCTCCCCTGAAGAGTCCCAGCTAAATAAATCCTTCCGGGAAATGCACACCAACCAGGGCCCCGGAGAAGTTGAAAAACCCGTAAAAAAACCCGTAGTTAAGGAAAAGGAAGTCGGGAGAAATGACCCCTGCCCGTGCGGCAGCGGGAAAAAATACAAGAAATGCTGTGGTCGATAAACAGGAGGTGTTTTGGAGATGCTAGGTGAACTGCAAAAAGCTTATACAGAACAGAGCAAATCTCTCCAGGATTTGAGGGAATCTCTTTGACCAGGCTGGTCTAGAAGAAAGGAAAAACCAGCTTGAAAAGGAGATGACTGAAGAAGGTTTCTGGGATAAAGACCAGAACCGGGTTCAGAGAGTAAACCAGGAATTAACCCGGGTCAAAGAAAAGCTTGCCCGGATCCGGGAAATAGAGGAAAACCTGGAGGAACAGGAATTAATCTGGGAACTATACGAAGAAGAAGGAGATGAAGGGTTTTTGCGGCAGGCGGAAAAGCTGCAAAAAAAAGCCGATAGGTTGATAAATAAGCTCCGGCTGGAAACCCTTTTCGCATCCGAGCATGACACGGGTAATGCCATTCTAACTCTCCATCCGGGGGCGGGGGGAACTGAATCCCAGGACTGGGCGGAAATGTTGATGCGGATGTACGTCCGTTTCTGTGAGCAACAGGAATGGGAAGTTGAAGTCCTTGATCTTAACCCGGGGGATGAAGCGGGGTTAAAAAGTGCCACCATGTTGGTAAAGGGAAATTACGTTTATGGGAACCTTAAAGGCGAACAGGGAGTTCATCGCCTGGTAAGGATCTCTCCCTTTGATTCTTCAGGCCGACGTCACACTTCATTTGCCTCGGTGGAGGTTTTGCCCGATGTGGGAGAAGATGTTGAAGTCGAAATTGATACCAACGATTTAAAGATTGAAACCTACCGCGCCAGTGGGGCGGGAGGTCAGCACGTAAACAAAACAGATTCTGCGGTCAGAATTACCCACCAGCCCACGGGAACTGCGGTTCAGTGCCAGAGTGAGCGGTCCCAGCATAAAAATAAAGCGACTGCAATGCGGATACTCAAGTCAAGGTTAAAAGAACTAGAGGAAAGAGAACAGCAGAAAAAAATGGACGAATTACGTGGAGATCAGAAAGAAATTGCCTGGGGTAGCCAGATCAGGTCCTACGTTTTCCACCCTTATTCTCTGGTCAAAGATTTGAGAACCGGAAAGCAGGTAGGGAATATCCAGGGGGTAATGGACGGAGACCTGGAGCCCTTTATCCAGGCTTACCTGCAGTGGCATGCCGAGGGGAATGGAAACAATGAATAAAAAAGTTCTTTTTGTTGTCTTAATAACTCTTGTAATCCTCGCGGGCGTGTTTTTTTTGAGCCAGCTTATTCTTCCTGAATATGCGGAAATGAAAATAAAGCAGGCCCTAACCGATTACTTTGAGGATTATTCCAGTCTTGAAGTCCAGGTCGAGGCCCGCCCTGCCTTCAAATTACTGCAGGAAAGGGCGGATTCTCTTAAAATAAGCGGAAGCAGAATTAAATCCGAGGGACTTTACTTCGATTCTTTTTATGCATTTTACACTGACCTAAAAATTGAAGAGGACCAGGTGACCGGTTACATGGAAATCCTGGAGCTGGTGCTGCTTGCCCGGGATTTAAATGAATACCTTGAGCCCCATGATATTGAGCTTTTTTTTGAGCCGGGTTCGGTCCGGGCCAGGACGGCGGTAGAGATTTTCGGTTCCCCGGTTGACGTTATGGTAAGAGGAGGCCTGAGTATCAGAGAGGAAAAGTATCTTGTTTTTTCTCCCACCGGTGTTATTCTTGAAGGCCTGGAAATCCCCGGAGGCTGGATTGAAAATATTCTGGAAAGGGTTCGGCTGGAAATAGATCTGGACCGTTTCCCTCTTCCATTTCGAGTCCAGGAAGTTAACGTGGGGCAGGATAAACTTATATTAAAAGCAGATTAAAAATTGCTGGTCTGGGGGTATAAAGGTTGGATAATACCAAATTATTCTGGGGAATAATTCTGCTTGCATTTGTTATTGCTCTTTTTCCCTATGCTTCCCGCTGGGAAGTTGAACAGGAAAACCGCAGTATCCAGTTTATTTTTGATGACCATAGTATGTTTCGGTTGGCCAGAAAAACAGGCTCCAGTGTTGAAGAGGTTTACTCCCGCCTGGAAATCGGTGAACCTGCTGTAGCAATTAGCCCCTGGACCCCGCGAAAAATGACGGATAGAGGTTTTACTTTTTTGTGGCCTGTCCTTGACCCTGACCGGCCGATACCCGTGCCCTCTGATTTTGGGGATGGCCGGACAGCAGGTTTTTCTGGTTATTATCTTCATTTTTTTGCTGAAGAAAAGAAAGAATTCGTGTTTTCCCGCCTGCCCGATTTTTTTCAGCCAGTTCCACTGGGAGGGGAAAACAATTTTTCCGTACCTCCCCGCGATGAAAACACTCTTTTTCCCGGGGTTCCCCTGGGGTTCAACGATGAGGATATTGACTTAATTGCTGCAACGGGTTGGCCAACAGTTGGCCGCCCCAATGTGAACCAGAACAGGGGAGACTATGACCCGGAGGAATTACTCGGGGATTTACCACGCCTGGAAGGTCTCCTTTTTGATGGGGGTGAAACCTGGGGTTATCCCGAAAATTTGGAAGAAACCGCCCTTCTTCTTGAGGGAAAAGATATCTACCTTGGTTTTGTTGAGCCTTTTCTCGCCCAGCAAAAAGGGATGAGAAACCTGGGATTGCTCGAAGAAGACCGTGTTCTTCGTTTGCACAGTGTTCAGCAGGGGGAAATGGACAGCCAGTCTCCAGAAAGAATAATTTCTCGTTATATCCGCAGTGTCCGGGAAAGGAACGTCCGCCTGCTTTATTTCCGGCCGGTTTTGGCTGCGGACAGGGGAGACCTGCTTGCTCAAAATGAAGCTCTCCTAAATAATCTAAAGGAACGCCTGGAAGGGCTGGGGTATAGTTTTGGAGAAGGAGGATACTTTCAGCCTATAGAAATCAGGGCCTGGATAGTTTTATTTATCTGGGCGGGACTGGTTGCAGCAGGTTTATTGGTTTTGGGCTTTTTTTACCAGTTTTCCAGGAAAAATCAGCTTTTGCTATTTGTTCTGGGCTGGCTGGGGGGAGCCGGGATTTATTTGATTGGTTTTCGAACCCTTTTCCTGCAGGGAGCCCTTTTGGGGGGAGCCCTGGTATTACCCCTTTTACCCCTGATGGTAGTGCTGGAAAAAAGGAAGGGCCCTTTTTGGCTGGACTGGTTTTTAATTTCCCTGGGGACTGTCCTGGGATCATTTTTTATCGGAGCCCTTGGGGCGGATAGATCATTTATCCTTGGATTAGAGGTTTTTCGAGGGGTTAAGGTGGCACTCCTATTGCCCCTAATGATTTTAGCCTATTATCTTTATCGGGAAAGATTTGCGGGAAAGTGGAAAAAGATGCTTCCTTCTCTGCCGGTTTTTATCAGCCTTGGGCTTATGGCGGTAGCACTGTTCTTTTATATTAACCGCTCGGGAAATTTCCCCCTTATTCCCGTTCCTCAATGGGAAATTGCCCTGCGGGAGTTTCTGGAGCGGGTCCTGGTAATCAGGCCGCGCTTTAAGGAGTTTATGTGGGGTCATCCCTTCCTCCTGGCAGGATTGTACCTTTTCCGGCAGAGGAAGTGGCCCTGGATTGCAAGTTTTTCTATTCTCCTGGGGTGCATGGGTTTAATTACAATGATAAATTCATTTACCCATTTCCATACTCCGCTTTGGGTTAGCCTCTGGAGAAGTATCCTGGGTATTCTGCTGGGTGCTGGGTTAGGCTTGCTCCTGGTTTTAATTATTCGCTGGTTAGAAGGAGTCCTGGGGAGGGAAAAAATATGAAGAAAATAGTTATCTCTGGATATTACGGTTTTAATAATCTGGGTGATGAGGCAATTCTTCATGCCTTTCTGGAAGAAGTAAAAAGCTGGAATGAAGATATAAGTGTTACAGTCCTTTCTGGCAATGAGAATTTTACTTCCCAGACCCACAGCGTTTTCAGTGCGCCTCGCTGGCCTCTTCCGGAGGTTAAGCAAACAATGGAAGATTGCGATTTCTTTATAACCGGCGGGGGAAGCCTCCTGCAGGATAAAACTGGAGTTAAATCCATCCCCTATTATCTTGGGCTGAATAAAATTGCCCGGAAGGAAGGGGCGATGACAGCTCTTTTCTCTTGTGGGGTTGGCCCCATTAATCGCCCTTATTTAAGGTGGTTAAGCCGGCAGGAACTTGATAAATTTGATTTTTTATCTGTGCGGGACGAATTTTCTCGAGAACTGCTGGAAGAAATAGGTGTTAAAAAAGATATCGAGATAATTCCGGATCCAGTTTTTCTCCTCTCGCCTCCAGAAAATGATCGGGGAAAGGATTTCCTGGAAAGGGAAGGAATTTCCGGACGAGGCCCCAGAGTTTTAATAGCTCCCAGGACAAATCCGGGGGATAAAAATATTAAACCTGAACCCTGGATTGAAGTTTGCCAGCGACTCCAGTATGAACTTGGCGCAGGAATAATTATCTGGCCCATGCACTTTGAGCAGGATTTTGAATTAAGCAAGGCTATTAGCGAAAGGGTTTCCGGAGTTTCAGTTCTGGAAGGGAACTATTCCTTACCCCGCTTTTTGGAAATACTTAAAGCAACGGACCTGGTAATCGGTGTTCGCTTCCACGCTCTTTTAATGGGAGCTGTTGCTGGAAGCAACCTACTTGGAATTTCCTATGACCCCAAGGTTAAAACCCTCCTGGGGCAACTGGGACTTCCCTCGGATTTTGAATTGGGAGAATTCTCTCCTTCAGCAGTTGCCCTGAGGGCCGAGAGAATTTTAGATGGAGGTTGTGTTGAACAAAAGGAACTGGGAGGGAAAGTTGAAAACCTCCGGGAAAAGGCCCGCAGGGGCATGAACCTGCTCAGGGATTTTATTGGGGGGGAATTTTATGGGTGAGAAAGTTGATGTCCTAGGTGTCCCAGTTCACCCGGGAACCCTTTCCCAGGCCCGGGAAAGGGTTTTTTCTTTGCTCTCGGAAGAAAAACGGGGGAATGCAGTTTTTAGCATAAATCCGGAAATTGTAATGGCCGCGAAAAAAGACCGGTCTTTTGCAGAAATACTAAAAAAAGGTAGTTTGAACCTCCCGGATGGAATAGGTGTGGTCTGGGCTTCCCGCTTGCTCGGGAAACAAGTGCCGGAAAGGATTGCAGGTTACGATCTCGTGCGGGAAATCCTGCCCGAATGTGCCCGCCGCGGTTACAGGGTTTACCTGCTGGGGGGGAAACCAGGCGTGGCCCGGGAAGCAGGAAGGAAAATTGAAAGAGAATACCCTGGATTGAAGGTGGCTGGAACCAGCCATGGTTATTTTTCCGGGGAAGAAACTGAAAAAATTCGGGAAGAATTGAGACAAGCAGCACCTGATGTCCTTTTGGTTGGGCTGGGATTTCCCCGCCAGGAACGTTTTATCGCTGAAAATGCGGAAGCCCTTGGAATTCCCGTTAGCCTTGCTGTGGGAGGAACCATTGATGGCCTGGCTGGAAGGACCAGAAGGGCACCAGTTTTTTTGCAGCGGATCGGGCTGGAATGGTTATACAGGATAATTAGAATGCGGCGCTGGGATAGATTTCTTTCCCTGTCCCGGTTTGTAGTACTGGTTCTTTTAGTTAAATTGAAGGGAGGGGCACGGAGTGAATAAATTTTGGGGAGTAATTTTTGACCTTTTTATGATAATTGTTGGTTGCCTGATTACTGCAGCAGGCCTCCTCATTTTCCTTATCCCCAATAAAATTGCTGCAGGGGGAGCAAGCGGGCTTGCAACGATTATTTACCATATCTGGGGTTTTCCCGTGGGAGCAGTTATTTTATTGATCAATGTGCCCCTTTTTATCATAGGTTTATTTTTATGGGGCTGGCAGATGGGCTGGAGGACTCTTTTTGCTACCCTGTTTTTAAGTGTTTCCCTGGATGTAATGGCTCCGTACATGGAGCCTGTGACAAATGATCCCCTGCTCGCATCCCTTTATGGGGGTATTGTTTCTGGTTTAGGAATGGGTCTGGTATTCCGGGCCCGGGGAACAACCGGGGGAACAGACCTCGCTGCGAGACTTTTTAACCACTTTTCGGGGATTTCGATTGGTCAGGGCCTTATCCTGGTTGATGGACTGATTGTTCTTGCTGCGGGAGTGGTTTTTAGTCCAGAACTGGCTCTTTATGCCGCAATTTCAATTTTTGCTCTGGGTAAATCAATTGACCTGGTTCAGGAGGGTATTGGTTTTGCCAAAGCGGCATTAATTGTCACCGACCAGAAAAGGGAGGTTCAGGAGCAAATAATCGAGCGCCTGGGTCGGGGGGTAACTGGTTTACGAGCCACCGGTGGTTATACCGGGCGGGAGAAGGATGTGCTGATCTGTGTTATTTCCCGGACGGAAATTTCCAAGCTGAAAAAAATTGTTAGCATGGTGGATCCCAGAGCTTTTGTTATTATTACAGCGGCAAACGAGGTTTTAGGGGAAGGATTTAAGGAGGACTGGAAGAATATCTAAACTCTTTTCTTAAGGAGAGTTTTTAGTTGCTTCCCGGAGGTTGCCAAAACCCCAAGGGTTATAGTATGCTAGAGAATGTCTCTCCATTTTGGTTAGCAGTTGAATTTTCCTGTGGAGAATATTGTTAAGAGGATTAGGAATTTGCTTATAGAATTAGAGTATTGAAACCCAAAAAGAGGTTGGTGATAGTAATGCGTTCACGCTTAGTTTTGCTTGTACTTGCAATCGCTTTACTGGGGAGTTTAATGTCCCCGCAGGAGGTTCAAGGCTCAGACAGGCGTATTTATATGCTGGAATACGCCTATCAATATATTCAGCATTATTATGTAGAACAGGTAGAGGCGGAAAAACTGGCCGAAGGTGCCATTGAGGGAACACGAAAAGTCCTGGAAGAATACAGAGATGAGCTTGCAGAAAATGACTGGGAACAATTGATAGGGAAATTGGATGACAACCCTTCCTCTCGTTCACCTTTTCGAGGGGTAGAGAATCTTTATCGCCTGGTTCTTGATGAATACCGGGATGTCATTGATCCCGACGAGGTGGTTGAAGGCGCCCTGGCCGGGATGATGGAGCAGATCGATCCATATTCCCATTATATGAACCCTGAAAGGTACGAAGAAATGCAGAGGGAAATGGAAGGGGAATACGGAGGAATAGGCGTCCTTATAACCCTCCGGGACGATAGAGCGACGGTTGTTGAAGCTTTTGATAATACTCCTGGGTACCAGGCAAACCTGCAGCCGGGAGATGTTATTATGGAAGTAGATGGAGAATCTACTGAAGGGATGCTCCTCAATGATGTTTCCAGCCGGATCCGGGGACCCAAGGGAACCCAGGTCAATTTGACAATTTACCGGCCGGAGACAGAGGAAGAATTTGATGTAGATATTACCAGGGAAACAATAGAAATACCAAATGTTACCGGGGAAATGAAGGAAAATAATATTGGCTATATTTCGATAATGCAGTTCATGGAAAATACCGGGGAAAAAGTTGCGGGGAAAATATATGATTTGAAGGAACAGGGGGCCGATAAATTTATCATTGACCTCCGGGGTAATCCGGGGGGCCTTTTAAAAGAAGCCGTTAATGTTGCCAGCCTGTTTATGCCCAGAGGATCTGTGGTCCATGTTGCAGACCGCAGTGGGATCAGGGAAGTTCTGGAAACCAATCCCAACTACACACCTCTTGATCTGCCCCTGGTGGTCCTGGTTGACATGGGAAGCGCCAGCGGTTCTGAAATAGTGGCTGCTGGAATCCAGGAACAAGAAGTTGGAACCCTGATTGGAGAGAACACATTTGGAAAAGCAACTGTTCAGTCAATTCTTCCCCTGCCCGATGGTTCCGCCCTGCGATTAACCACTGCTCGTTATTATACCTCCAAACAGGTTTTTATCGAGGAAGATGGGGTTGAACCTGATATAATTGTTGAGAGAAGCGAGGACCTTGAGGAGGATAAACAACTGGAAGAAGCGATTGGGTTCCTTTCTGATAAATAAACGAGGGACAGGAGGTAGGCCGGTGCGAATTGGGTTTTTTAGCGAGAGTTATTACCCATATATAAGCGGGGTAGTCCGCTCCATTGACCTTTTTAGCAGGGAATTGCGGAGTCTGGGCCACGAGGTTTATATCTTTGCCCCAGACTATTATGACAGCAAAGAAGAAAAATTTGTTTACCGCTTTCCCTCGGTGCCCACGCCCAATGCACCGGGTTTTCGCCTGCCCATTCCCTATATGCCTAAATTAACGGGAACAATCGAAAACCTGGACCTGGATATCATCCATACGCACTCACCCTTCCTGATGGGACGTTTAGCCTCCGCCCTGGCCAAGAAACTAGAGCTTCCTCTTGTTTTTACCTATCATACCAAGTATGAGCAGTATGTCCACTACGTTCCCTTCGCCCGCAAAACTGCTCGCAGGGTAACAATAAAACTCACCCGGGATTTTTGCCAGCGATGTGATGCCGTAATCGCCCCAACGGAATACGTAAAAAAAATGCTTGAGCGCGAGGGTATTACTACACCTATAGAAATAATTCCTACGGGTGTAGAACTGGATAAGTTCAGGGATGGAAGCACGAACTGGCTGCGCCGGAGGTACAGATTCCAGAAGGAAGATGAAATTCTTCTCTATGTGGGGCGGCTGGGAGAAGAAAAGAACCTCCCATTTCTCCTGGAAGTGGTCAGGGATTTGATGAAAAAAAATCCCCGGTTGTATCTCCTCCTGGTTGGTGGAGGGCCTGATGAAAAGCAATTCAGGCGGATGGTCAACGATTGGGACCTGGAACACAGGATTATTTTTACTGGAGTAGTTAGTCCCCGCAAGGTGGTCGACTATTACCTGGGGGCAGATGTTTTTGTTTTTCCATCTGTTACAGAAACCCAGGGACTCGTGATTCTTGAAGCCATGGCAGCAGGCCTGCCTGTTGTTGCGATGAATAGAGAGGGGCCTTCCACGGTAATTGACTCTGGTAAAGACGGGATCCTTGTTCAACCCAATAAAACGAGTTTTAAACAGGGTCTGCTCCAGATTTTAGAAAACCCTCAGTATCGGGATGAATTGAGAGCAAATGCCGGGGAAAAAGCCCGTTCCCTTTCCTCGGTGGAAATGGGACTCAGGCTGGAAAAACTTTACCGGGGATTACTGGCATCTAAAGATGCTCAAAAGGAAACAAACAGGAGCCAGAGCTGATACTGGCTCTTTTTTTTCTAAATTTTTGATTGCAGGAAAAAACTTTTTGGGTTATAATACTATAGAACGTATGTCCGTATTTTAGAGGTGAGAAGATTGGGAGTTTTTAATTTACGAACCGAAATGGCCCCCAGGGGAGATCAACCCAAGGCCATTGATGAGCTGGTTGAGGGTTTCCAGGCAGGGTCCCTTGGTCAGACCTTACTTGGAGTTACTGGATCGGGAAAAACCTTTACAATGGCTCATACCATCGCCCGGCTGGAAAAGCCAGCCCTGGTTATTGCCCACAACAAAACACTTGCTGCCCAGCTTTGCAGCGAATTCCGGGAGTTTTTTCCCAATAACGCCGTAGAATTTTTCGTTTCCTATTACGACTACTATCAACCCGAAGCCTATATCCCCCAGTCCGATACCTATATCGAAAAAGATGCTACAATAAATGAAGATATTGAAAGGCTTCGGCTGGCAGCGACTTCTTCGCTCCTGGAAAGAAGAGATGTGATCATTGTTGCTTCCGTTTCCTGTATCTATGGTCTCGGTTCGCCTACAGACTACCTGGACCTCAGGTGCGAACTGGCCCGAGGCATGGAAAAGGACCGGGAGGAAATATTGCGGCAATTAACAATTATGCAGTATTCCCGCAATGATCTTGATTTGACTTTCGGTCGTTTCCGGGCCAGGGGAGATACCCTGGAAATTTTCCCCGCTTATGATAGCCGGGCTTTAAGGGTAGAATTATTCGGGGATGAAATAGAAAGGATTGTCAGGGTGGATACCCTGACCGGGGAAGCTTTAGAAGAACTTGACCATATCACCATTTATCCTGCATCTCACTTTGTAACCCCCGAGGCGAAAATAAAAAGGGCCCTTAAAACCATTGAAGAAGAACTGGAAGAGCGCCTGGCTGAATTAAAAGAACAGGACAAGCTTTTGGAAGCCCAGCGCCTGGAACAGCGGACCCGGTATGACATGGAAATGCTGGAGCAGATGGGTTTTTGTACCGGGATTGAGAATTATTCCCGGCACCTTGCAGGCCGCTCCCCGGGCAGCAGACCGCACACCCTGTTGGATTACTTCCCAGAAAACGATTTTCTTGTTATAATAGATGAATCCCACATGACCATCCCCCAGATCGGTGGTATGCACGCGGGGGACCGGTCCCGCAAGGAAAAGCTGGTGGAGTACGGGTTCCGGCTGCCATCTGCTCTTGATAACCGTCCCCTGAATTTTCAGGAATTTGCCCGGATCGTTCCCCAGGCCATGTATGTATCTGCGACTCCGGGGCCATATGAAGAAAAAAACAGCGCCCGAATTGTAGAGCAGATTATCAGGCCCACCGGGCTGGTCGATCCCCAAGTATTGGTCCGGCCCGTGAACGGACAGGTCGAGGACCTCTATTTCGAAATTGAGGAGGTTACCGGCAGGGGAGAAAGGGTGCTGGTTACAACCCTGACCAAGAGGATGGCCGAAGATTTAACCGAGTACCTTGCTGACATGGGGATAAAAGTCCGGTACCTGCACTCTGAGATTGATACCCTGGAAAGACTGGAAATAATCCGGGATTTACGCCTTGGGGAATTTGATGTGCTGGTAGGAATTAATCTCCTGCGGGAGGGGCTTGATCTACCCGAGGTTTCCCTGGTTGCCATACTTGATGCCGACAAGGAAGGGTACCTCCGTTCGGAAAGGGCCTTAATTCAGACCATAGGCAGGGCGGCCCGGAATGTAAGAGGCCGTGTGGTCATGTATGCGGACCGGATAACCCCTTCTATGGAAGCTGCAATAGGGGAAACCGAGCGGCGCCAGCAAAAGCAAAAAGAATTTAATGAAAAACACGGAATAGAACCCAAATCGATTATCAAGGCAGTTCGAGAGGTGATTCGCCCGGTCGATATGGTGGCTGATAAACTGCGAGAAGACAGGACCAGAGATACTGGTGAAAAGAAAGAAAGAAGCCCAAGGGAAATCAGGGCACTGATAATAGAGCTGGAAAAAGAGATGAAGGAAGCAGCGGACCGGCTGGAATTTGAGCTGGCTGCGCAGATTAGAGACGAAATTAAAGAACTGGAACAGGAGCTGACGGCACATGAAGTCGGGTAAAGATAGAATTTTAATCAGAGGTGCAGCCGAGCACAACCTGAAAAATGTAGACGTGGTAATTCCCCGCAATCAACTGGTGGTAATTACGGGGATAAGCGGTTCAGGGAAAACAACCCTGGCTTTTGATACCATTTATGCCGAGGGACAGCGGCGTTATGTTGAATCTCTCTCTGCTTACGCCCGGCAGTTTCTGGGTCAGATGGAGAAGCCCAAGGTTGACTATATTGAAGGCCTTTCTCCCGCTATTTCCATTGACCAGAAGACAACTCACCGCAACCCCCGTTCAACAGTGGGAACAGTAACTGAAATCTATGATTACCTGCGCCTTCTTTATGCCCGAGTTGGTAAACCGCACTGTCCTGAATGCGGGGAACCCATTTCCTCCCAGTCCCTTGATGAAATGGTGGATAGGGTCCTGGATACGCCCCAGAAGACTAAAATCCAGATTATGGCACCTCTGGTGCGGGGCAGGAAGGGTGAGCATCAGCAGATTCTGGACCAGGCCCGCCGGGACGGTTTTGTCCGGGTTCGAGTTGACGGAGAAGTTCTTTCTCTCGATGAGGATATCAAACTGGAGAAAAATATCAAGAATACCATTGAAGTAGTGGTTGACAGGATAATAATAAAAGAAGGAATTCGGGAAAGGCTGGCTGATTCTTTGGAAACTTCCCTCCAGATTGGCAAGGGTATTGTTATCATTGACCGGCATGGACAGGAAGACCTTGTCCTGAGCGAAAAGTTTGCCTGTATTAAATGTGGAATAGATATTGAGGAATTGGCTCCCCGACTGTTTTCCTTCAACAGTCCCTTTGGAGCCTGCAGTTATTGTGATGGCCTGGGAGAAATGCACGAATTTTCCCCGGACCTTGTTCTGGACCTGGATCGTTCCCTGGTCCAGGGGGCCATCAGGCCCTGGCGCAATTCCTCAAGCCGTTATTTTGAACAACTTCAGGAAGCCGCGGCCTCTGCCCTGGGGATTTCCATGAAAACACCTTTAAAGGATGTTCCCGAGGAAAAAGTGCAAAAACTCCTCCATGGGGTCGATGAAAAAGTTTCTTTCCACTACACTAACCGCTGGGGGAGAACCCGCCAGCACAACACCTATTTCCGGGGAATTATTAATTACCTGCGCCGCAGGCTCGATGAAACAGGTTCCGATGGAGTAAAGGATTCTCTGGATCAGTTCATGGAAAGGAATCCCTGTCCGCGCTGCAAGGGGGACCGGTTGCGTCCGGAGGCTCTGGCTGTAACTGTGGGGGGAATATCCATTATGGATGTTACCCGGATGTCAGTGGATAAGTCTTTTGCCTTCTTCGATTCACTCCGGCTTAAAGCCCGGGATGAAATGGTCGCCAGAGAAATAATTAAGGAAATAAAAACCAGGCTATCTTTTTTGCTAAATGTGGGCCTGGAATACCTTAGTCTGAGTCGAAAAGCCGGTACCCTATCCGGCGGGGAAGCCCAGCGGATTCGGCTGGCCACCCAGATCGGTTCCCAGTTGGTGGGAGTATTATATATCCTGGACGAACCATCCATTGGTCTCCATCAAAGGGATAATAACCGGCTGATCAATATGCTCAAGGAGTTGCGGGACCTGGGGAACACTGTACTAATTGTGGAGCACGATGAAGAAACCATCCGCTCGGCCGACCATGTAATTGACATTGGTCCCGGCGCCGGGAGGCACGGGGGCGAGATTGTAGCTCAGGGAACGCCTGATCAGATAACTCGCAATCGCAAATCACTAACGGGAGATTATCTCGCGGGGCGGGCCCGGATCGAAGTGCCCAGTGAGAGGTACCTTCCCAACGGAAAGTTTCTGGAGGTAAAAGGAGCCCGCCAGCACAACCTGAAAAATATAGACGTGGACATTCCCCTGGGAACCTTTACCTGTATTACTGGGGTTTCGGGTTCGGGGAAATCGACTCTCGTAAATGAAATCATCCACCGGTCCCTGATGCGCCACTTTTATAATTCCCTGGATAGGCCCGGAGATCACGACCGAATTGAAGGGCTGGAATACCTGGACAAGGTTGTTACAATTGACCAGTCTCCTATCGGGAGAACCCCCCGCTCCAACCCGGCAACCTATACCAAAGTTTTTGACCATATCCGGGAACTGTTTTCCCAGACTGCAGAAGCCCGGCGCAGGGGCTACAACAAGGGAAGGTTTAGCTTTAATGTAAAGGGAGGGCGCTGTGAGTCCTGCCGGGGGGACGGAATAATCAAGATAGAAATGCACTTCCTGCCCGACGTTTACGTTCCCTGCGAGGTGTGTCGTGGAGCCCGCTACAACCGGGAAACCCTGGAGATCAAGTATAAAGGTAAAACTATTGCCCAGGTCCTGGATATGATTGTGGAAGAAGCCCTGGAGTTTTTCAGCAATATACCCCCGATAAAAAGGCGGCTGCAAACCATGTACGATGTAGGGCTCGGTTATATTCGGCTGGGTCAGCCTGCGACAACTCTTTCCGGGGGGGAAGCCCAGCGGGTAAAAATTTCCTCGGAACTTTGTAAAAAGAGTACAGGGCGAACCCTGTATATCCTGGACGAACCGACTACGGGTCTCCACTTTGCCGACATAAAAAACCTTCTCGCTGTCCTGGCCCGGCTGCGGGAGGGTGGTAATACAGTGGTGGTAATAGAGCACAACCTTGATGTGGTTAAAAGTGCCGACTACCTGATTGACCTCGGTCCTGAAGGCGGGGAAAAGGGAGGCTACGTTATTGCCAGAGGTACCCCGGAAGAAGTTTCCCGGGTAAAAGAATCCTATACCGGAAGATTTTTACGCCCCATCCTTAATCGGGGGCAATCGGGAGTTGAGGCTGCGAATTAAAAAGGACCGGGAGGTCCTTTTTAATTTGTTCGGGCCTTTTACCCGGCAAAAACAGAGAACAATTTAGCCGGGGGAGAAGGAAAAAGAAAACCCGCAAAGAAGAAAAAGGAAGAACAAAAAAAGCAGGTGGAAAAATGAAAATAACTGACAGGTTTTCGGAAAAAGAAAAAAAGCGTTTTAACAAGTGGTTTGCCCAAAACCGCAAAGAGGCAATTAAGACCGGCTTTATTATTGGGTTCCATTTTTTCCTTGGTTTTCTCCTGGGCTGGTTTTTATTTTTCGGGCCCCTGGAAATTGATAATTCCCTGGTCCAATTTCTCGGGGGCCTCCTGGTTGGAATAATAAACCTATCTTTAACCACCAGGCAAAAATTCCTTTCCATTATTGGCAGGAAAAAAGAAGCTGCTCGCCTGGAAAAAAACCTTCGCCAGGGGCGCAGGGGTATAATTGGAGTCCTGTTAATTTTAATTATTATTCAACTCTATCTCCTGGGAATTTTCCCGCCGATCAGAGGGACTTCAGAGGCAAATTTTAACCGCATGTTCAGAATTTTAAGTTCTAATTATGCTTATGAAGTAGATTGGGATGCCCTCGAAGAAAAATATCGTCCTCTTTTCGCCGGGAGCAGTTTTCCCGATGAGTTCTACCCGCTGGCTCGACAATTTTTGGGGGAACTCAAAGATCCGGGTGTAGGAGTTTTCAGCGATAATCTGCCTCCCGAAGATCGCTGGCTGGGTCTGGTGAGGAAGATTGATGACCAGGCCCTTGTTGTCTGGGTAAGGCCGGGAGCGAATTTCGAGGGGTTGGAACCGGGGGCCCGGATTATAAAAAGAGAAGGTATGGAAGTAGAGGAATTTATCCAAACCCTACCTGAAAAAGAACTCCGTGCCTCTTCGCCTCAACTCCGGGAATATAACAGTTATTCCAGGCTTTTGACCCTGGGACCGGAGGAAGAAATAGAAATCGTTTATGAAACTCCTGCAGGAGAGGAAATTACCCGGAATATTAAGTGGGACGATGAATATTACGGGGAAAATCAAACTTCTTACCTTGTTGTGGAAGAGCTGGCGGAAAATGCCGTCCTGATCGAAATCAACACGTTTTTCACCCAATTGGCACCGGATCAGCTGGCAGATTTTGATAATGCCCTCAATCAATATCTGGATAAAGATTACCTGGTTCTTGACCTGCGGGAAAACAGGGGAGGAAGTCTTTATCTTGCCGAGCTAATTGCGGGACGATTTTTTAACGAAGAGTTAGAGTACGGAGAAGAAAAATACCCTTCCCGCCTTCCTCACAAAGCCTGGAGGTCCACTTTTTACTATGATATCAACCCCCGAGAACCTGTTTTTACCGGGGAAGTAATTCTCCTCGTTGATAAGATTAATATGGGCAATGCGGAATTATTTATCGCCGCTTTTAAAGATAGTGAAAGAGCTACACTAGTTGGATTTCCCACGGCTGGATCTGCAGGGGAATCTCTTTCCATGAGAATTTCCGAGGGGCAGGTTAATTATTCCTTCGGTGATTTCTGGCGGAATGGCGAGGTCCAGCTATTTGGACAGGGAATTGCTCCCCACCATGAGGTGGATTGGCGGAGGGAACACCTTATTGAAGGGATCGATCCTTATCGGGAAGTTTTAAAAGAACTAATTGGCATGGAATAAAAAAGAAAAATTTTGCTCTCCCCGGAGTCTTTAGATTGGGAACCCAATCCTCGCCTTCCGGGGAGTTTTTATTTTAACTTAACCTTACCTTCCTTTTTGCCGATAAGGGAAAAGGAAGAAAAATAATTGACTGGCCAGGAAAAGCCGGAGGTGGGGGAGTTTGATCGGTGGGAAAAAAGAAAGAACTTTAATCGAGCTGGCCAAGCAGAAAGGGAAGTGACAGGGTTAAACAGGGCAGCGGGATTGTAACAGAAGCGGGAGAAGCCGTCGGCAATATCCACGAGGGGGTTAATAACGTAACGGAAAAGATGGGAGAAATAACACAGAATATTCAAGCCAGAATAATCAGAGCCTCCGGGTTAAACAGGCCAGAGAAAAAATTAATTCCTTCAGGGATCACATCTCCTCCAGTACAGAAAAGCAGACCAGCAATACCGAGGAAGCGGTCGGGATGGTGGGAAAAATGGCAGATCTTGCCCGAAAAGTTGCCGCGGCCTCAGAAGAACAATCAGCTTCCAGTGATGAGGTAGTGAAAAAGGTAGAGAATGTCAGACGTGATGCCGAAGAAAAGGCCCGGGCGTGCGATGAGCTAGCGTCCTTCCGCAACGATTTGCAGGGCCTGTCCCGGGACCTGCTAACGGTATTAAAACAGTTTGCAATAGAAACTAAAAAAATCTAAAAAATATTTTTTCTCCCTGCCCGGGCAGGGATTTTTTCTAATTGAAGGCTTTTTGGGTTAATAAAGGTTGGAAAATGAAGAAATTTAAATTGACAGAGAATTGAAAAAAGAGCAGGAAATATTTAATCTCTATTGAAGTCTGATATTAAATATTAACTATAACTTTAAATAGGGGGCCCAAAAAGAGATGCAGGAGATAGTAAAGAAAATTAAAGAAAGGGTGAAAAGCTACGAACCGGAAATGGTGCAATTCTTGCGGGATATTGTCGCCATTCCCAGTGAGAGTTGCCAGGAAAAAGAAGTGGTCCAGAGGATAAAAGAGGAAATGGAGAAAGTGGGTTTTGATGAGGTTACCATTGATCCGATGGGTAATATCCTGGGACGAATTGGTTCCGGACCCAGGGTAATTGCCTACGATGCTCACATTGATTGCGTGGGAGTAGGTAACCCGGATGAATGGCAGTGGGATCCTTTTGCAGGAAAGATGGAAGATGGAATTGTTTATGGCCGGGGGGCCTGTGACCAGAAAAGCGGTATGGCCGCAATGGTTTATGCCGGGAAAACGATAAAAGATTTAAAACTACACGACGATTTTAGCCTTTATTTTGTGGGAACCGTGCAGGAAGAGGACTGTGACGGTTTGTGCTGGCAGTATATTGTTAAAGAGGGCGGTCTACAGCCTGAATTTGTAGTTGTTACCGAACCAACTGACCTGAACATATACCGGGGTCAGCGGGGTAGGATGGAAATGAAAGTTATTACCGAAGGAGTTTCCTGTCACGGGAGTGCCCCCGAGCGGGGGATTAATTCGATCTACAAAATGGGACCCATAATCCAGGGGATCAAAGAACTTAACCCCCGCTTACATGTAGATGAGTTTCTGGGAAAGGGAACTATCACCATGACCCATATTACCAACGAAACTCCCAGCCTGAATGCTGTTCCCAATCGAACTGTTGCCTACCTGGACCGGCGCCTGACAGATGGCGAAGATAAAGAACTGGCAATTGGCCAGGTTAAAGAGGTAATTGAAAAAGCGGGAACTGAAGCCAGGGTGGAAATGCTTCACTACGAAACACCCAGCTATACCGGCCTGGTCTATCCAACAGAAAAGTATTATCCTACCTGGGTTGTTCCCCCCCAACACCCTGTAATTGAAAGCTCGGTTAAAGCCTTCCAGGAATTATTCGAAAAAGAACCCAAGGTGGATAAGTGGAATTTCAGTACCAATGGTGTTGCGATAATGGGTCTTCTGGATATTCCTTGTATTGGTTTTGGCCCGGGTAATGAAATTTATGCCCATACTGTTAATGACCAGGTTCCCGTGGAGGATCTCTGGCAGGCTGCAGCCTTTTACGCACATTTACCCCATCAGGTTTAGGGGAAAAATAATGGAGGTGTTTTAATGAATACCATTTTTAGAGGAAAAGATTTTATTACTACCCAGGAATGGTCCAAGGATCAACTGGAAACGGCATTTGAACTATCCAGGGAATTCAAAATGAAATTTGCCCAGAATGAGTATACTGACCATATCCTGCGAGCAAGAACTCTTTTCATGATGTTTTTTGAACAATCCACCAGAACCAGGAACTCGATCGAAGCGGGTATGACTCAGCTGGGGGGGCACGCCCACGACCTGACTCCCGATAAGCTTCAGATTTCCCACGGGGAGGTTGCCCGGGATACTGCCAAAGTGCTTTCCCGCTTTGGGCACGGAATTGCTATCCGTTACTGTGATTATGGGATCGGAAACAAGTACTTAAGAACCCTGGCCGAAAACTCTGATATTCCTATTATTAACATGCAGGACGATTTTTACCACCCCCTGCAGGGGCTGGCTGATTTGATGACCATCCGGGAAAAACTGGGTGATCCCCGGGGCGCGAAAATTACGATTTCCTGGGCTTATGCTACCAGCCACGCCAAGCCGCTTTCAGTGCCTCAAACCCAGGCCCTCCTGTTCACCCGCTACGGCATGGATGTTACCTTCGCCTATCCCAGGGAGTTTCCCCTGATGGGGCCCATTATGGAGCAGGCTAAAAAGAATGCAGAAGATAGTGGGGGCAAGCTCAGAATAACCCATGATATGGACGAAGGTTTTGCCGACGCACAGATTGTAATTCCCAAGAGCTGGGGCGGTTTCCTGGGAGTTGAGGATCCCTACAGTGAAGAAGGAAAAGCCCAGATGAAAGAAAACCTGGAGAAAAACCAGGCCTGGATATGTGATGAACGGAGAATGGATCTGGCCGACAAAAACGCCTATTACATGCATGCCCTCCCTGCTGATAGGGGTAACGAGGTAACCGATCCGGTAATCGATGGACCCCAGTCAATTGTTTATGACGAGGCAGAAAACCGCCTGCACACAGCCAAGGCCATTATGGCTCTGACGATTGGAGGTAGACCATGAGAATCGATTTAACTATTAATCCAGAAGGACGGAAAAATGCTATTGAAAGGGCCCGGGAAAAACAGGTTTTAATTCCCACGCTGGCCCAGCAGAAAAATCCGGAATTGATTCCCGAAAAGATTAAGGAAAAGCTGCGCGAAGTTGGGCTCTGGGATGTTAACAGCCTTAACCTGTTTCGGATTACCTGGAAAAACGAGCCCATAGCCGAAGGAGGACTTTACGGCGGCGTCAATTACCTGGAAATTCCTCCCGAAATATCCGGTGTGCCCGCCCGAATAATTGGGCTGGTGGGGAAGTGGTTTCCAACCGGAACCCATAAGGTGGGCGCCACTTTTGGCTGCCTGGTCCCCCGCCTGATTACGGGGCAGTTTGATCCGACAAGGGAAAAAGCTGTCTGGCCCTCAACCGGAAATTACTGCCGAGGAGGAGCCTACAACTCCCAGCTTCTGGGCTGCGAATCCATTGCCATTCTTCCCGAAGGTATGAGCAGGGAAAGATTCGAATGGCTCTCCCGGATAGCCGGAGAGGTAATAGGGACTCCAGGAACGGAGAGCAATGTTAAGGAGATTTTTGATAAATGCTGGGAACTTCGCCAAACCCGGGATAATGTGGTTATCTTTAACCAGTTTGAAGAGCTGGGTAATCATCTCTGGCACTATGAAGTAACTGGAAATGCCATGGCCGAAGTCCTCCGGGGTGAGATGGGCCCGGAAGACCGCTTTGCGGGAACGGTTCTCACAACCGGTTCAGCAGGAACCATGGGGGCAGGGGAGTTTCTCAAAGAAATCTACCCTGAGAGCCGCCTGGCGGTGGGAGAAGCACTGCAGTGCCCCACACTTCTCCAGAATGGTTATGGGGATCACCGCCTGGAAGGGATTGGGGACAAGCACGTTCCCTGGATCCATAATGCCCGCAATACCGACATGGTTTTAGGTATAGATGACAACGATGTTATGGCCGCGGTTCGACTTTTCAATGAGGAGGAAGGCAAACGCTACCTGGAAAAACAGGGGGTTTCCCCGAAGATCATTGCAAAACTGGACCTATTAGGAGTTTCCGGCGTGGCCAACCTGGCCGGGGCAATTAAAATGGCCAAGTATTATGAACTCGGAGGGCAGGATATAATTATGACCGTTTTCACAGATTCCATGGAGCTTTACAGGTCTCGCCTTGAAGAAATGCAGGAAAAAGATGGTGAATTCGACGCCGAAGCTGCGGCTATTGCCTATCACCGGAACCTGCAGGGGTTGGGAACCGACTTTCTGGAAGAAATGACCTATATCGGAAAAAAGAGAATCCACCAGCTCAAATATTTTACCTGGATCGAACAACAGGGAAGAGAGCTGGATGAGCTGAATGCCCAGTGGTACGACTATGACAATTACTGGAACGAATTTCGCCAGCAGGCCGAAGAAATTGACCGGGCCATAAACGAATTTAACAGGGAGACCGGTCTCCTGTAAGGAAGGGGATAATATGCAATATGTCCAGGGTTTAAGCTGTACAAACTGCGGTAAAAGTTATTCACCCGAACCCGACCGTTACCTCTGTTCCGAATGCGGTGATAGGGGGCTTTTGGAAGTTGAGTACAATTATGATCTCATTCGCAGGAATTGGGGCAGGAAAAAGCTGGCTGATAATCCGGAGCCCAGCCACTGGCGTTATTTACCCCTTTTGCCTGTAAATCCGGAGACCATCCGCCCACTTCTCAGGGTGGGCGGTACCCCCCTTTATCAGAACAGGGTCCTCGGGACCGAACTGGGCTTAACAGAAGTCTGGATAAAAGATGATGGACTTAACCCCACTGGTTCCTTAAAAGACAGGGCTTCTTCCCTGGCAGTGGTTAAAGCCCGGGAAGCAGGCAGGGAAATTGTGGCCTGTTCCTCCACGGGTAACGCTGCTTCCTCCCTGGCGGGAAACGCTGCTGCAAATGGGCTCCAGGCAGTAATATTTGTTCCCAAGAGAGCCCCTTCCGGCAAGGTTGCGCAGCTCATGATTTTTGGAGCGTTGGTTATTTCTGTCCAGGGCAGTTACAGTGAGGCTTACGACCTGTCCGCATCTTCGATCAAACGCTGGAACTGGTATAACCGCAATGCAGCCATAAATCCCTACCTGATGGAAGGAAAGAAAACGGCAGTCCTAGAACTTGCCGAACAGCTTGATTGGAAGCTGCCGGACTGGATTGTCCTAACCGTTGGGGATGGTTGTACAATTGCGGGAGCCGGAAAAGCTCTGCGTGATCTCCAGGAACTCGGCTTTATTGAAAATAAGCCCCGCCTGCTCGGGGTTCAGGCTGCGGGCTGCGCCCCTATTACTAGGGCCTGGGAACAGAGCGAACCCCTGCAGGTCTGTGCTGAAGAATCCCTTGCCGACAGTATCGCGGTGGGTAACCCCCGCAACTGGAGAAAGGCGATCCGGGCCATCAAGGAAACTGATGGCGTGTTGGTTAACGTTCCCGACGAGGAAATCCTGGAGATGATGAGGCTTCTTGGACGTAAAAGTGGAATTTTTGGAGAACCCGCAGGTGTAGCGGGACTCGCGGGAATTAGGCGGGCTGTCCGGGAAGGACTTATCGGAAAAAGCCAAAAAGTTGCAGTAATTATAACCGGGAACGGTTTGAAGGACATTGACAGCGCCCGCAAAGCTGCAGGGGAGCCCTACAAACTGCCTCCTGATCTGGCCCGCATGGAAGAAGTAGTAAGTAAGGAGGGATTGAAAGAACAATGAGAAATGGACACCTGGGGGAAAAGATCAGGGAAAAGAGACGGGAAAAAGGGATGAGCCTGCAGGATGTAAGCAAAAAGATTGGTAAAACCTCCAGCTTTTTATCCCAGGTTGAACGAAACCTCGTGGAGCCTTCTATCACTTCCCTCAGGGAAATCGCCAGAGTCCTGGAAGTCCCAATTTTCTATTTCCTGATCGATACCCACGAATATGACCCCGTGGTCCGGCGGGAAAAGCGAAAAACCCTGCGTTTTCCAGAATACAAGTTAACTTTTGAGCTCCTTTCTCCCGACCTGAACCGCAAGATGGAAGTCCTGGAAGGTCGGATACCTCCTGGTTCTTTTACCTGTCCCGAACCTCTGGCTCATGATGGGGAAGAATGCACGCTGGTTATAAAGGGCAAGATGGAAATTCAGATTGGGGAAAAGGTTTACAATCTTGAAGAGGGGGATAGTATTTATTATTACGCTTCTGTTCCGCACAAGATAACCAATGTTGGTGAAGACGAACTGGTTTTTGTTTCTTCAATAACTCCACCCCATTTCTAAAGGAAGTGATGACCGCAATGCTTTTTAAAAACGGCAAAATTGTGAGTGGAAGCAAAACCCAAAAAGGAGATCTTCGGGTTGTGGGAGAAAAGATTGCCGAAGTCGGTAAAGAACTTGAGCCCCGTCCCGGTGAAGAAGTTTACAACCTGGAAGGCTGTTATCTTCTTCCAGGAATTATTGATAGCCACACCCATTTTTCGCTGGAAGCCCGGGGGGCGGTAAGCGATGATGATCCCCATGCAGGTGGGGTTTCAGCCCTATGGGGAGGAGTTACAACAGTAATTGACTACGCCGATTTCCTTCCGGAAAAGCCAATTGGAGAAGGCATTGAAAAAAGAAAAAGAGTCTTTTCCCAATGCCCGGTTGATTACCACTTTCACCTGGTTTTAAATAAACATTTTACAACTGATCGTTTGCCCGAACTGGAAGAGCTTGTTTCCATGGGAATTACATCCCTTAAACTATTTACAACCTATCCCGAAGTCGGCTATATGCTGAAGGAAAACCTTTGGCCCGATATCCTTAAAAAATGCAAGAAAATCGGGCTTTTGGTAACTGTTCATGCCGAGGATAATTCTATAGTCGAAGATAAAACTGAAAGCTATCGGAAGGCAGGGCTTTTAGATTTTAAGTATCATTCCCGGCACCGACCTGCAGAATCTGAAGTTGAGGCAGTCAAGTGGCTCAGGGGAATGGTGGAAAAAACCGGCTGCCCGATTTATATTGTTCACATTTCTACCAGCGGAGCCTGGGAAGTCCTGGCAGAGGCCAGGGATAGGGGTCTGCCCATGCTTGGTGAAACTACACCGCATTACCTTCTTCTCGATGAGAACCTCTTCAATTATCCCCGGGCTGCGAAGAATATGATGACTCCACCTTTACGCCGGGGAGCGGATCAGGAATGTTTGTGGAAGGGACTTGCAGGAGGAAGTATTGATGTTGTTGCAACTGACCACTGTGCTTTTACCGAAGAACGCAAACTTACCGCTGAAAATGCACTGGAGGTTCTTCCGGGAATACCGGGGGTGGAAACTCTGCTCCCCTTAACCTATTCCTACGGAGTTGAGGGAAACCGTTTTTCCGTTCAAAGGATGGTCCAGGTTTTAAGTGAAAATCCCGCAAAAATATTCGGACTTTACCCCCATAAAGGTAGCCTGGAAATAGGTTCGGATGCCGACCTTGTAGTTTATGATCCCCGGCCCCAGTGGGTTTTAAAAGATGAGGACCTTCACTCTGAAGCTGGTTATTCACCTTTTTCTGGATTGGAGATAAAAGGGAAGGTTAAGCTTACAATGCTCAGGGGTGAAGTAAAGGTTCGGGACGGAGTTTTTACTGGAAAAGCTTCTGGAGGTCGGTTGTTAAAAGGCCGGCGTTGAAATCAAGGAGGGAAAGTTGTGGGTACACTCTTACTGGAAAATATAGATTACCTGGTTACAATGGATGAAAAGCGGAGAGAGCTAAAAGGTTATAGCCTTTTAATTGAAGATGGTATCGTCACCAGGCTGGAAAAAGGGATTAAAGCTCAGCCCGGCTGGGAGGTTATAGATGCAGGGGATAAATGGGTTTTCCCGGGATTAATAAATACCCATCACCATTTCTATCAGGCCCTAACCCGTTGCCTGGGGGAAGTCCAGGGTGCAGAACTTTTCCCCTGGCTGAAAACTCTTTACCCGCTCTGGGCCCGGCTTACTTCCCGGGGAGTTGTAGCCAGTACCAGGGTTGCCCTGGCAGAACTTTTAAAAAGCGGCTGTACTACTGCCAGCGACCACCACTATGTTTTTCCCCAGGGGCAGGACACCCGCCTGATAGATCACCAGATTGAAACTGCCCGGGAAATGGGCGTCCGTTTCCATCCCTGCCGGGGGAGCATGTCCCGCGGGGAAGACGAGGGAGGACTACCCCCCCGGGAAGTGGTGCAGAAGGAAAGCGAAATTCTCGATGATTCTCTCCGGCTGATAGAAAAATACCACGACCCCAGCCCCTATTCGATGTGCCAGATTGTCCTAGCACCCTGTTCTCCTTTTTCAGTAACCCCTGAACTCCTCCGGGAGACTGTTGTGCTGGCCCGGCAATACGGGGTCAGGTGCCATACACACCTTGCTGAAACAAGGGATGAAGACGATTACTGCCAGAAGGAACTGGGCATGAGGCCCCTGGAATTCATGGAAAAGATGGGCTGGCTGGGACAGGACGTCTGGTATGCCCATGGTATCCATTTCTCAGATGATGAGCTGGAGGTCCTGGCCAGGACCAAAACCGGTGTTGCCCACTGTCCGGTATCCAACCAGAAATTATCTTCCGGAGTCGCCCGGGTTCCTGAGATGCTCCAAAAAGGAATCCCTGTTGGCCTTGCTGTTGATGGGAGCGCTTCCAATGATGGATCCAACATGCTGGTTGAAATGAAAAGTGCTCTTCTCCTACACAAGCTTTACTGGGGCATAGATTCTATGAGCTCACGGCAGGTGTTAGAAATGGCAACTCGCGGCGGGGCGGAACTTCTGGGCCGACCGGACCTGGGAAGCCTTGCTCCGGGTCAGGCTGGAGATCTATTTATGGTTGATCGCAGGAGAGTCGGCTATGCCGGGGCGGAGACGGACCCGGTAACAGCTCTTCTTACCTGTGGGGATAGTTTTCAGGCTGACCTTACAGTTGTAGGGGGAAAGGTCCTGGTTCAACAGGGAAGATTAAAAGATTTTGACGAGGCAGAGTTAAACCGGGAAGCAGCCGAACAATCCCGGGCCATGCTTGAGAAAGGGTGATATTATGCTGATAATTGGAAATGGAACGGTTATTACCCATGATCCCGATCACCCCCTGCTGGAGGATGGAGGAATTGCTGTCCGAGATGGGGTTATCCAGGAAATTGGTCCCACCCATGAGTTGAAACAGCGTTATCCCCAGGCTTCATTTATTGAGGCGAAAAATAAAGTTGTGATGCCGGGTATGATCAATTCCCACATGCATTTCTATAGTTCCTTTGCCCTGGGAATGGACTTAAAAACAAGCCCTCCCCAGCATTTTACCCAGATCCTGGAGAAGCTCTGGTGGCGGTTGGACAAGGTTTTGCAGGAAGAAGATATTTACTACAGCGCTCTGGTTGCGGCTATTGAAGGAATAAAAAATGGAACGACTACCTTTTTGGACCATCACGCCGGGCCTGGAGCAATAACCGGGTCTCTTGACCAGATTGCCAGGGCCTGCACGGAGCTGGGATTGAGAGCCAGCCTGGCCTTTGAAGTGTCGGACAGGAATGGAGAAGAAGTTACCCAAAAAGGAATCGAAGAAAATATTCGCTTTTTTGACCGCTGCCAGGCGGAAAAAAACCCATTGCTGGCTCCTTCCTTTGGGTTGCACGCTTCTTTTACTCTTTCCGATTCAACACTGGGAAAATGCCGGGAGGCAGCAGGTGATAGAAATATTGGTTTCCATATTCATACTGCCGAGGGGAAAGCGGACCGGGAAGCTTCAATGGAAAAACATGGAGTGCCCGTGGTAAAAAGGCTTGATAAATGGGGAGTGTGGAATGATTTAAGCCTGGCCATCCATGGAGTGCATATTGACGAAGAGGAAATGGACATTCTCTGGGAAAGGGATTCTGCAGTAATTCACAACCCGGAATCGAATATGGGCAATGCTGTTGGCCGGGCCCCGGTTTTAAAAATGCTGGAAAAAGGGCTTTTGGTTGGGATGGGTACTGATGGCTACACTACAGACATGTTTGAAGGCATTAAGGTAGCCAACCTTCTTCACAAACATGGGGAGGGCAATCCTTCTGCGGCCTGGGGAGAAATCCAGGAAATAGCTTTTGCCAATAATATTGAGATTGTTGAACGCCAGTTCAAGCAGAAAATTGGTGTAATTGCACCTGGAAACAGGGCAGATATAATTATCCTTGATTACAAACCGCGAACTCCCCTTACCAGCGATAACTTTTACATGCATATCCTCATGGGAATGTCGGGTCGGATGGTGGAAACCGCCCTGGTTGATGGGAGGGTTCTCCTGGAGAATAGGGAACTTGTTGGTCTGGACGAGGAAAAAATATTCCGGAGAGCCCGGGAAAGGGCTCAACGGGTCTGGGAGGAAATCTAAAAGGGAGAAGTGATTAATGGAGGAAAAAAAAGCTTGAAGAAAAGGCTATAGTGCTTTACAAGCTCGAGGATAGACCGCCTCTTGTGGAAACTATACTCCTGGGGCTGCAGCACATGCTGGCAATGTTTGTGGGAATAATAACTCCACCTCTTATCGTTGCAGGTGCGATTGGACTTGATACTGAAACAACGTCATTTATCGTATCAATGGCTCTGATTGCATCGGGGATTGCTACCTGGCTGCAGATAAAAACCCTGGGCCCAATTGGGTCGGGGCTATTGGGTGTTCACGGGACCAGCTTTACTTTCTTGCCACCGGCCATTTCTGCAGGTTTGGCAGGAGGCTTACCGCTTATTTTTGGGATGGCCCTTATTACTTCACCCGTGGAAATGGTCCTTTCTAAGTTTGTCGAACAGGCCCGCAGAATTTTTCCTCCGGTCGTTACGGGTCCTGTTGTAATGATGATTGGACTCAGCCTTATTGGTTCGGGGATGAATGATTTTCTGGGTGGAGTAGGTTCGGCTGATTTTGCCAGCCCCCGCAACATTATCCTGGCCCTTTTTGTTCTCTCGATAATCATTTATTTCAACCGTTTTGGGCGAGGACTGGCCCGGATAGGTGCAGTTGCAGTGGGTATCATTGTTGGTTACCTGGTCAGCTGACCCCTGGGGCTGGTTAACTTTGGACCAGTGACTGAGGCGGGGTGGTTGACCCTTCCCAGGCCGGTTGGGTATGGCCTGAGTTTCAGCTGGACTGCCGTCATCCCCTGGATAGTAGCCTATTTTATAACCTCAATAGAAACCATAGGTGACCTGACTGCAACTGCAGAAGCCTCTGGGGAACCGGTTACCGGAAAGTTACATAGCAGGCGGCTCCGGGGAGGTGTCCTTGCCGATGGTGTTGGCTCGGCTATTGCGGCTATCTTTAACTCTATGCCCAACACTACTTTCTCCCAGAACATCGGAGTAATTCACCTGGCCCGGATCGGCAGCAGGGTTGTGGGACTGGCCTGTGGAACCATCCTCCTGGTCCTTGGTTTTTTACCCAAAATCGGGGCTTTGGTAAGGGTAATGCCGCGTCCGGTCCTGGGAGGGGCAACTGTTGCCATGTTCGGCCTTGTGACTACTTCCCGGATCAGGATTGTCGCCTGGGGAGCCCTAACCGAGAGAAACATATTTATTCTCTCAATTGGCCTGGCCCTGGGGATGGGAGTTCAGTACGTTCCAGAAGCAACAGGACAGCTTCCCGCTGTCGTGGCCAGTATTTTTGAGCAGCCCATTGCTACAACTGCAATTGTTACCTGCCTGCTAAATCTAATTATTCCCAGAGAAGAAAAGGAGGCTGATGTTGATGCTAATTGATCTGGGGTATCGCGCCCCGGATTCACTGAAGGAAGCCCTGCAAATTTTGGGGGAAGATTCTTCTTATTTAATCCTTGCCGGGGGAACTGATCTTTTAGTCGAGTATTTTGATGCCCGGGAAAAAATGGGAAAGGTTCTCGATATTTCCCGCATGGAGGAATTGAAAAAAATGGAGATTGGAGAGGAGAAGATATTCCTCGGGGCATTAACAACCCATGAAGATATCTACCGCAACTCAGACCTGCAGAAAACGGTTCCCCTTCTTTGCAGGGCTGCAAAAAGTGTTGGGGCTCCACAGATCAGGAATCAGGGAACTTTGGGTGGAAATATGGCCAATGCTTCTCCCGCTGCTGACCTGGCTCCCCCGCTCATTGCCCTGGGAGCCCGGATAATGCTGTCAGGTCCGGATGGGGAAAGATCCTTTAACCTCGATGAGTTTTTTACCGGACCCGGGAAGACTAGGAAAAATTCTGATGAAATTATTACCGGTGTAGAATTTAGTATTCCCGGGGGTGATTTCCGGGGCACCTTCTTGAAAGTTGGGCAGCGCAGGGCCCTGGCGATTGCCGTGGCCAGCCTCGCTATTGCCCTCAGTTGTAGGGATGGAAAGGTTGAAGAAGTCCGCCTCGCCGCTGGCTCGGTTGCTCCAGTTCCTCTCAGGGCTCGTGAAACAGAGAAGATTTTACAGGGCCAAAAATTGGACAACCTTCCCCTGGAAAATGCTGCAGGCCGGTTAGAAAAAGAAGCAAGCCCAATAGATGATATCCGGGGGACAGGAGACTACAGGGCCAGGGTCCTGGGCAACCTCCTCCGTAAAGGTTTGCAGGAAGTTCTCTCCCAAGAAGGGGTGAGTGAAAATGGCTAAAGTAAAAGTGAATTTGAAAGTGAACGGGAAAGAACATTCCCTGGAAGTAGAAGCTGCGACCAGGTTGCTGGACCTTTTAAGGGATGAACTGGGGTTGATTGGCACCAAGGAAGGTTGTGGCAAGGGGGAATGCGGGACCTGCACGGTAATTATGGATGGGAAAACTGTTAATTCCTGCTTGGTTCTTGCTCCCCAGGCAGAGGGCCGGGAAATCACAACCATTGAAGGCCTGGGTTCTCCTGAAGCTCTGCATCCCCTGCAGGAAGCTTTTATTACAAAAGGAGCAGTACAATGTGGTTACTGCACTCCCGGAATTCTTTTGTCTGCCTATAATCTGCTGAACAAAAATCCTCACCCCCCCAGGGAGGAAATTAAGGAAGGAATTTCGGGAAATCTTTGCCGCTGCACGGGCTATGTTAAAATAGTAGAAGCAATTGAATTCTTCAGCGAAGGGAGGGATGAGCATGGTAAATAAATTTGTTGGGCAGAGGGTTGACCGGGTTGATGCCCGGGATAAGGTATCGGGGAAAGCACTTTATTCTGCTGATTTTTACCTGGAAGACATGCTTTATTTGAAGGTCCTGCGTGCTCCTCATCCCCATGCCCGAATTAAATCCGTGGATGTAAGCAAAGCCCGCAAGATACCCGGAGTTGTAATGGCCATAACCGCCAGGGACATTCCCTGGGTAAAAAACTTCGGCATGATTTTCAAGGACCAGGAAGTTCTTGCCCGGGAGAAGACTCGGTACATGGGAGATGCCCTGGCGATAGTTGCAGCGGAGACACCTACCATAGCCCGGCAGGCCCTGGATAGTATCGAAGTTGATTACGAGCCCCTGGAAGTTCTTTCGGATCCACTCCAGGCCATGGACAAGAAAGTTCCTTATATTCACGAGCCCAGGGAAGAAAACTGTGAACCTGGCCTGAACCCAGGGAACTTGCTCTGCTCCCATCGGCTGGAAAGAGGGGATATCAAAAAAGGTTTTGCCGAGGCAGACAAAATAATTGAAAACGAAATTCGAACTCCCCATGTTGAACACGTTGCCCTGCAGCCCGAGGCAGGGGTCGCAAAATATGACAAGGAAATCGGGGTTTGCACCATGTGGGTGGCTACACAGTGGCTGCATGATATTCAGGCCGATGTAGCCCAGGCTCTTAACCTGAAGGCCGAACAGGTTCAGATCATTCAGCCCGCGATCGGAGGAGCTTTTGGAAAACGGGAAGATGTTTCCGTCCACATTATTATAGGTTTGATGGCCATTTTAACCGGGCGACCCGTCAAGATGGAAATGACCCGGGAAGAACTGATGATTACCCAGAATAAGCGGCACCCCATTATTTTCCGCTACAAGACCGGGGTGAAAAATGACGGTACCATTACCGCCTGGGAAGCAGAAGTTATTGGAGATACGGGTGCCTATGCTTCAACCGGGTCAGCTGTAGTTCACCAGGCTCTCTATATGTGCACGGGACCCTACAACGTCCCTCACCTGAGGGGAGTCTCCTATACGGTTTATACCAACAATACTTATGCTGGCGCAATGCGGGGTTTTGGGGCAACCCAGGCGGCCTTCGCCTATGAAACCCAGATGGATTGTATCGCTGCGGAGCTGGGTATGGATCCCCTGGAGTTCCGGCGGGAAAATGCCTATGAACTGGGCTCGATAACTCCCAATGGACAGATCCTAACCACAAGTGTGGGGATCAAAGAAACCCTGGATAAAGCTGCAGAAATATTCGGATATGAGCCCGGACAGCGCAGTAAAGAGGTTAATGGCAAAATCCGCGGAGTGGGAGTTGCCTCTTCCATGTTTGGTTGTGGTTACGGGGAAGGTTTTCCGGATCATTCTATAGTTGACCTGGAAGTAACCGATGAGGGTAAGATCCTGGTCCATTCTGCTGCCGCTGATGTAGGGCAGGGGATTTTAACCGTGATCTGCCAGATTGTGGCTGAAGTTCTGGATATTCCGATGGACCTTGTGGAAATGGCTCCAGGAGATACTCACTCAACCCGAAACGCGGGGTCCACCTCGGCAACCCGGCAGACAATATTTTCTGGAAATGCGGCGAAACTGGCTGCAGAAGAGCTTTTAGGGAAGATTTACCATAGGGCTTCTCTGGAACTTTCCAAACATCACCCCCAGTTTTTGGTAAAGGACGGAGAAGTTGTGTTGCAGGGCACAGAAACCAGACTATCCCTGGCGGAACTTTCCAGAATTTCAAGAGAAAAAGGAGATCCTCTCCAGGCTGAGGGATGCTATTTCCCCAGGACCGATGTTCCTGAGGAAGCAACAGGGCAGGGCCGACTGGTTTATGTTGCCTACGCGTTCAACACCCACATTACTGAAGTCGAGATTGATAAATATACCGGAGAAACAAAAGTTTTACGGGTTGTTGCAGTCCCCGATGTGGGGAGGGTAATCAACCGGGTTGGTGTTGAAGGGCAGAGTGAGGGAGGAACAGTTATGGGCCTGGGTATGGCTCTGATGGAAAAACAGGTTATCGAAAATGGTATTACCAGGAACGCTGACCTTTCAACCTACCTGATTCCCACTTCCCTGGATATGCCGGAGATAATTACTGATATTGTGGAAAGCGGTGATGCAGCTGGACCCTATGGGGCAAAGGGAATTGGCGAACCCGCACTATTGCCAGCGGCGCCAGCGATAATTAACGCGATTTACAACGCTACGGGAGTAAGGTTTTACCAAACACCGGTTACTCCCGATGAAATTCTGCAGGCACTGCAGTCCCGAGAAAGCAAAAACCCCTAAAGAAGGTGATTGGATTGCCCGGCGACAATATTTTCAAGGTTAATGGGTTTGAGCAAACAATCCCGCAGGGTGAAACCAGGACCCTTTTGCAATACCTGCGGGATGAATTGAAACTCCTGGGTACAAAAGATGGTTGCTCAGAGGGACACTGTGGGGCCTGCACTGTTATTGTAGATGGTAAAGCCCGACTTGCCTGCCGTCTGCAGATGACCGACCTGGGAGGGGCAAGCGTGGAAACAATTGAAAACCTTTCCCGGAATTCAGAACTCCACCCCCTGCAGATTGCGTTTGCTAAAACCGGTGCTATTCAATGTGGATTCTGCACCCCCGGGATGATCATGTCGGCAAAAGCCCTTCTGGACAGGCAACCTGATCCCACAGAAGATGAAATTAAAAAGGCCCTGCAGGGCAATCTCTGCCGGTGTACTGGCTATATTAAGATTGTGGAAGCCGTCAGGTTCGGAGCCCGTTATCTCCGGGAAAAGAGAGAGGAAGAGGAAGAGGAAAAAGATATCATTTCCCGGGTCGGGGAAAATGTTATCAAAAACGACGCTGTGGCCAAAGCAAGAGGAGAACCCTTTTACGTCGATGATCTATACAGAGAAAACATGCTTTACGGGAAGCTACATCTCAGCTCGGAACCCCACGCCAGAGTGGTTCAGGTAAATTTCGAAGAAGCCCTGCAGGTTCGGGGAGTTGTTAAAGTCCTTACTGCAGAAGATATCCCAGGCAGGAATTCTTTTGGGTTAAAAATTACCCATCAGCCCGTCCTGGCCGGGGATAAAGTCCGCTATACGGGTGATCCGGTGGCGTTGGTTTTAGCCGAAAGCAAGGCCGCGGCAGAAGAAGGCGCTGCCCGGATAAAGGTTATGTATGAAAAACTCCCCGCTTATTACAGGCCCGAAGATTCCTTGCAGGAAAATGCGGAAAAAATCCACGCAGAAGGCAACATTCTTACCGAATTAAATATAAAAAAGGGTTCACCCCAAGAGGCCATGGAAAAAGCAGATATAGTCGTGGAAGGTCAATACAAAACACCTTTCGGTGAACACGCTTACCTGGAACCCGATGGAGGACTCGCCGAATACAGCGATGGAAAAATAACTGTCTGGTGTCCGAACCAGGGAGCGCATCAGTTCCGGGAAATGATTGCTGCAAGCCTGAACCTTCCCCTGGAAAAAGTCCGGGTTATTACCACAAAAACTGGAGGTGCTTTCGGAGGCCGGGAAGAGCCTACTGTCCAGATTCACTGTGCCCTGGGAGCCATGCTTACCGGGAGACCCGTTAAAATTATTCTTTCCCGGGAAGAAACAATCAGGATGTCCACAAAGCGTCATGCAGCCAGGATGTTTTACCGGACTGGAGTTAGCAAAGAGGGAAAAATAATAGCAGGAGAGGTTAAAATATACAGTGATACCGGGGCCTATGCTTCCCTGGGAGAACCTGTTGCCCTGCGGCACACCGCTTTTGCCCTGGGTCCTTATGTGGTTCCCAATGTCCGGGTCCAGACCTTTTCCGTTTACACCAATAATACTCCGGGAGGGGCTTTTCGGGGTTTCGGCAGTCCCCAGGTGAATTTCGGAGCTGAACTGCAGATGGACCGCCTGGCCCGGGAGTTAAAGATGGATCCCCTGGAATTCCGGCTGAAAAATGCCTTGCAGAAAGGCGAAGCGACAATAACTGGCCATATTCTTGGGGGAGGAGTTGGCTTTAAAGAATGCCTGCTTAAATTAAAAGAAGCATTGGAAAAGGAAAAGCTTCCCGAACCCCAGATTGGAGGGAAGATTGGATTTGGAATTGCCGGGGGCTATAAAAATGTGGGGATGGGAGCAGGTTTACCCGAAAAAACGGGTTCCGGCCTGCAGCTCAATTCCGATGGAACCTTTACCCTCTTTGTGGGCTGCGTGGATTCGGGCCAGGGTTCAGATACCGCCATGGCTCAGATTGTTTCGGGAGTTTTGAATTGTTTTTTCCGAGATATCAAAGTTGTTTCCGCGGATTCCGCATTGACCCCGGATGTTGGAGTAACGACGGCCTCCCGGATGATATTTTTGAGCGGTAATTCTGTGGCGGGCTGCGCCCGTGAATTTAAAGAAAAATTGTCCGGGGTTGTCGCTGATAAAACCGGGATAAAAGCCGAGGACCTGGAGCTTAACGGGAGGGGTTTTATTAAAAAATCAACTGGAGGGGAAGTTATGAGCCTGCAAGAACTGGGCAAACTGATCCCCAATAACCGCCACGATTATGATTACCAGCCCCCCGAAACTCACCCCCTTCCCCTTGAAGATATTCCTGCAGTACCCAGCGCCAGGGAAAAACACCACCTGCATTTTGCCTACTGTTTCGGAGCCCACGGGGTTGTTTTAGAGGTTAATGAAGAAAAGGGGAAAATAAAAGTTCACAAGGTTTTTGCCGCCCATGATGTGGGCCGACAGGTAAATCCCCAGGGGGTTGAAAGCCAAATCCAGGGTGGTGTTGCCATGGGACTGGGCTACGTTCTGGGAGAAAACTATTACCTGAAAGATGGTTTTCCGGTCCAGAATAACCTTGCCCGTTTAAAACTCCTGCGGGCCAGGGATATGCCCCAGGTAATTTCTCTGGTTGTAGAAGACAACCACCCTGACGGTCCCTTTGGGGCCAAGGGGATGGCAGAACTGCCCGGAGCCCCGGTTGCTCCCGCAGTGGTTAACGCCATATTTAATATCACGGGAAGGTTGATTACCCGCCTACCCGTTTCTGGCAGTGATTTAAAAGGAAAGTAAAGTTGGAAGAAATTGGCCCCAAAATTTTACGAGATAGGAGGATTGCTGATGGCTGAGGAAAAAAAACTTAGCAAAGAAGCCGCTCTATTGGAAGCTGCTAATTGTTTAAAGTGCTATAAGCCTCCCTGCCAGGATGACTGTCCTGCTGGGATTGATATTCCCAGTTTTATCTACAAGATAAAAACCGGGGATATCAAGGGAGCGAAACGGGTTTTGTACGATAAAAATATATTCTCTGCAACCTGTGCTGCAGTATGTCCGGTGGAAGAGCTCTGCCAGGAAAACTGTAACAAGGGGCAGGTAAGCCGGGCTGTTTCAATAGGTCAACTGCAGGCTTATGCTGTTGAAAAAGGGGGAGAAATTGAATTTCCCCAGGAAGAAAAAACCAAAAACCCCCGGAAAGTTGCCGTAATAGGTGCCGGGCCTGCGGGGATGACTGGAGCTTACCGCCTGGGTCGGGCAGGTCACCAGGTGGATTTATTCGAAGCCCAAAAGCGGCCCGGAGGAACGCCCTTCTGGGGCATTCCTCCCTGGCGCCTTTCCCGGGAAACTCTGGAGCGGGAAATCGAAGAGATTGAAAAACAACTGCACAGCAGCAAATATAATACCCGGGTAGGGGAAGATATCCAGGTTGAGGATTTACTCAGAGAATATGATGCAGTTCTGGTTTCCTGTGGGCTGGGTGAGGGTTCTGTCCTCCGGATAAAAGGAGCTGAACTAAAGGGAACTGTAGATGCTGTAACTTTTCTCAAGGCCCATAATACAGGTGAAAATGGAATGCCGTCCCCCGAAGGCAAGGTTGTCCTCATAATCGGTGGAGGTAATACGGCAATGGATGCTGCAATGGCAGCAAAGGAAGCGGGGGCAGAAAGAAGTATTGTTGTTTACCGCCGATCCTGGGAAGAAATGCCTGCCTGGAAAGCAGAAATTCAAAAGGCGCAGAACCGCGGTGTTGAATTTATGCTGCAAACGGCTCCAGTGGAAATCCTGGGGGAGAAAATGCTTGAAGCCGTGAAACTTGTCCCTACTCGCCTTGTCCCCGAAGAAGGCCGCCGGCCGCGCCCGGTTCCCATTGAAGGAAAGGAGTTCGTTTTTCCCGCCGGGCTGGTTATAACCGCCCTGGGGCAGCTTGATAACCCTCTGGTGGAAAAACTCGAGAGTAGAGAAAAGGTCTTTTTTGCAGGAGATGCTGCTGGAGGCGAGGCCACAGTGGTCCAGGCAGTAGCAGAAGGAAAAGAGGCCGCAGAAAAAATAATGGCCTATTTCCAGGAAGCTAAAGGAAGAGGGGTGTAAACCATGACCGACCTATCTCTGGAGTTTTGCGGAATAAAATATCCGAATCCTTTTGTTCTTGCTGCTGCTCCCACCACAGACAAGGAAGAAATGGTTGGCAGAGCTTTCGAGGCTGGATGGGGTGGGGCAATTTTAAAGACCACCTCGGTGGAAACTGAAGATGTTAGCCTGGTTTACCCGATGATGACCGGCCTTGATTATGATAATAAGAGGCTTGCCGCCCTGGAGAATATTGACCTGATCTCGCATCATCATATTGATGTGGTGGAAAAGAGAGTTCGGATCCTGAAAAAAGAATTTCCCGACCGGGTAGTTGCTGCCAGTATCATGGGGCAGGCCAAAGAACACTGGGAGGAGCTGGTGCAGAGGCTGGAAGCCGCAGGTGTTGACCTGATTGAATGCAGCTTTTCCTGTCCTCACGGCATGCCCGAAAAGGGAATGGGCAGTACCATAGGGCAGAATCCTGAGCTTGTGGAGAGAACTGCCCGGTGGGTAAAAGAAGCTGCGAAGAGAGTTCCCGTCGTAATAAAATTAACTCCGCAGATTGCTGATATTACAGTCGCTGCGGAAGCGGTAAAAAAGAGTGGGGCAGATGGAGTTTGCGCCATTAATACGGTTAAGGGAATACTTGGAGTGGATATTTATGATTTTGTCCCCCATCCCAAGGTTAGAGATAAATCAACTATTGGAGGGGTATCGGGACTTGCAATTAAACCTGTTGCTCTCCGCTGTGTTGCAGAAATAGCCCGAAGTGTGGATATTCCGGTAACTGCTTCCGGTGGTATTACAACCTGGCGGGATGCAGTAGAATTTTTGCTCCTCGGTGCCCGCAACCTCCAGGTCTGTACAGCAGCCATGCAGTATGGTTTTGACCTGGTTGGTGATTTGAAAGAAGGTCTGGCCAACTACATGGCAGAAATGAATTTCTCCTCGGTGGAGCAGATAGTTGGAAAATCTTTACCCAAACTTGTGGACCACGGTGCCCTTTCCCGTGATATCAAGGTGGTTTCCCGGGTTGACGAGGATCGCTGCATCAAGTGCGGGCGCTGTTATGTTGCCTGTAATGATGGAGGGCATCAGGCTATAACCATTGGCGAGGACAGGGTACCACAGTTTGATGAAGAAGAGTGCGTTGGGTGTGCTTTCTGCACAACTATCTGCCCTGTATATTGTCTGGAAATGGAACGAGTTGAGGATAAGTAAAAAAAGGCTACCGGGAGGGAGCTTTACTATGAAGGATAAATTGCTGGCTCAGGCCAGGGGAGAAGAAAAAGCCGATATTGTTTTCAAAAACGGTCAGGTTGCTGATGTTTTCAACGGAGAACTACTCTCCGATAGGGTCGCCGTATCCGAAGGGGTGATCCTGGGAATTGGTGATTACAGGGGGAAAGAGGAAATTGACCTGGACGGGCATATCCTGGTTCCTGGTTTTTTCGACGGACACCTCCACGTGGAAAGTTCCCTGGTTAGTGTTGGCGAATTTGCCCGCCAGGTTATTCCCCTCGGTACTACCTCTATTTATGCCGATCCCCATGAAATCGCCAACGTCGCGGGGAAAGACGGGATCAGGTACATGCTAACTGAGGGGAGAAAGTACCCCTGGAATTTCAACCTGATGCTTCCTTCCTGTGTTCCGGCCTCCCCCTTTGAAACTCCCGGAGCAGTCCTGGAGGTTGACGATCTCCTGGAGTTTTATGATGAAGAAAATGTTTACGGCCTGGGAGAGGTAATGAACTACCCCGGGGTGATAAATGGAGATAAGAAGCTCTGGGCCAAGTTAAAGGCTTTTTCCGGGCGTTTTAAAGACGGGCATGCTCCCGGGGTAACTGGAATGGAACTCAATGCCTACCTCCTTGGAGATATTAAGGCAGATCACGAAGTGATAAGCGCTGAAGAAGCCCGCCAGAAAGTAGCCGCCGGAATGTTTGTAATGGCCAGAGAGGCTTCCGGGGCGCAAAATCTCCGGGAAATACTCCGGGCCCTGGATGGCAAAAACCAGGACAGATTTATCCTGGCCACTGATGATCGTCACCCGGAGGATCTTTTGAACCAGGGGCATATCAACTACCTGCTTGAACTCGCAGTAAAGGAAAGACTTGATCCCCTGCTCGCACTTCGCCTGGTAACATTGAACCCGGCTATTGCCTTCGGGGAAAAAGACCTGGGAGCCATCGCACCCGGTTACCGGGCTGACCTGGTAGTTCTTGAAGACCTGGAAAAATTCAGGGCCTTAGAAGTTTATAAAGAGGGGAAACTGGTCGGAAAAGAAGGAGAAGCGTTATTTTCTGTTGCTAAAACCTCTCAAGATTCCCGAATAAGGGGTTCTGTGAATATTGGTTCCCTTGAGCTCGAACACTTTAAACTCCCTTCAGGAAAAAGGTTTCGGGTTATCGAAATGGTCCCCGGCCAGATAACAACCCGGCATTTAATTAAAGAGCTAGAGGTGAAAGAGGGACAGATTGCGAATATAATAGAAAAGGGACTGGTAAAACTTGCAGTTGTGGAAAGACATCATGCTTCGGGGAACGTGGGATTGGGGCTTTTAGCCGGACTGGGTCTGGAAAAGGGCGCCCTCGCAGTTTCCGTTGCTCATGACTCCCACCACGTTATTGTCGCAGGTGCGGATGATCCATCCATGTTAAAAGCGGTAAACGAAATTGAAAATATGGGAGGTGGCGTGGTTCTGGTTGCGGATAACCAGGTGCAGGCTTCAGTCCCCCTCCCCATAGCAGGTCTGATGAGTGAAGAGCCTATTGGTATGGTTGCCAGGCAAATGACCATGTTAAATGAGAAGGCAGAAAAAATGGGTATAAAAATGGAAAATCCCACAATGGCCCTGAGTTTTCTGGCTCTTCCGGTCATTCCCGAACTTAAACTGACTGATAAAGGGCTTTTTGATAGTCAGAAATTCCAACCGGTGTCCCTGGTTGTAGAATGAGAGGAGGTGGTAGGAAGGTTATATGACAAAAAGTTTTCTCATTGCTTGAGGTAACATAATTGCAAAGGAGGTACTTAATTTATGGATTTTATTGAACGCCAGTTTCAATTAAAGGCCAATAAAACCAACCTGAAAACAGAAATAATTGCTGGGATCACTACCTTTATGACAATGGCCTATATTATCTTTGTTAACCCCAGTATCCTGGCTGACGCCGGCATGCCCTGGGAAGGCGTTTTCATGGCAACAATCGCCGGTATTATCCTGGGAACCGTGGCCATGGCCTTCCTGACCAACTATCCCTTTGCCCTTGCATCGGGGATGGGTTTGAACGCCTTTTTTGCTTACACAGTTGTTATCGGGATGGGTGTACCCTGGCAGGTGGCCCTGGGGATTATCTTCCTTGAAGGTATTTTGTTTATTATTTTAAGTATAACCCCGGTCCGCAAGATGATTGTAAACAGCATCCCCATGAGTTTAAAAGCTGCAATCAGCGCGGGGATCGGTCTCTTTATTGCTTTTATTGGTCTGCAAAATGCGGAAATAATTGTTGGTTATGAAGCAACCATGGTGACCATTGGCGACCTGGCTTCAGGGCCTCCCCTTGTAGCAATCTTCGGAACCATTGTTATTGGAATACTTTATGCTCTCAAGGTTAAAGGTTCCCTTTTATGGGGGATCCTGGCTGCTACAGCCTTCGGCGCGCTGCCCGGGATTGGCGTAACCCCGCCTTTTGATGGTATTTTTGCGGCGCCTGATTTTGCAAGCTGGGGACAGGTTTTTGGAAAACTCGATGTGCGGGGAGCAATTGATATTGGTTTAATCGGTGTAATTATTGCTTTCCTCTTTGTCGACCTTTTTGATACTGCTGGAACCCTGGTCGGAGTCAGCACCCAGGCCGGATACCTGGACGAAGATGGAAACCTGCCCAAGGCCAATCGGGCCCTGCTCGCTGATGCTATTGGAACTACAGGTGGTGCGATTTTCGGAACATCCACGGTAACTACCTATATTGAATCTGCTGCGGGTGTTGCTGAAGGCGGAAGGACCGGATTAACCGGGCTGGTAACTGCGTTCCTTTTCCTTCTGTCAATTTTCTTCATGCCCATAGTTGGTATTGTTCCCGGTGCTGCTACGGCACCTGCTCTGGTAATAGTTGGTACTATGATGATGAGCAATATTCTCAAAATTGACTGGGATGACTTTACAGAGGTGTTACCCGCTTTTATCGTCATGATTACAATGCCCCTGGCCTATTCCATATCCCACGGGATTGCTCTTGGTTTTATTTTCTTCCCGATCATCAAGATTTTTACCGGCCGGAGCAAAGAGGTGCATCCCCTGGTTTATACCCTGGGAGCTCTCTTCATCCTTTACTTTATATTTATCGAATAACAAAAAAAGGAGGGGGCGACCCCTCCTTTTTTTTCCCTGACGGGGGGTGGATAAATGATCGCAGCCGTTCTCCTCGCTGCCGGTGAGGGACGCCGGATGAAGAGGCTAAAACAAACCTTACCCTGGGAAAATGAACTTACCCTGGTCCAGGCCAGCCTGGAAAACATCCTGACCTGTAGGGAGATAGAAGGCCCCATCCGGGTGGTTATTGGAGCCAAAGCAGAGCAGGTTCGGGAAAATTTTAAAAAATATTCTGACCCCCGGCTGGAGATTCGGAGAAACCGGGAATACAAAAAAGGAATGATATCCTCGATAAAAACAGGACTTGCATCGCTACCCGGAGAGGTAAATGGGTTTTTCATAGCTCTTTCCGACCAGCCCCTGATTTCTTCCGGGACCTATACTGAATTGATAAGAATTTTCCGGGAGGGAGAACATAAAATTATTGTGCCTGTTTACCAGGAAAAAAGAGGGCATCCAGTTTTATTGTCCTCTGGTTTTCTGGCGGAAATTCTGGAAATGCCGGATAGTCCGGGGGGATTACGTCCCCTGTTAAAAAGGCACCAGGACCAGGTTTTATGGAAGAATGTAAAAGATCCAGGAGTTACTATCGACCTGGACTATCCCGAGGATTATTTCCATTACAGGAGGGAAGGGAAATGAGAAAGGGACCCGTAATCATTAAAGGCGCTGGAGAGATGGCCTCGGGAACTGCTCATAAGCTCTTTCGAGCTGGTCTGAAGGTGGTAATGACTGAAATTCCCCAGCCCCAGGCTGTTCGCCGGGGAGTTTCTTTTGCCCAGGCCGTTTTTACCGGGGAACATACAGTTGAAGACGTAACTGCCTGCTGCGTGCAAAAAATCTCGGAAATTATTGAGGTTTTAAATCAGGGATTTATCCCGGTTCTTCCCCGGCCTCTTACTGCTGAAGAACTGGAGGAATTAAATCCCAGGGCCCTGGTTGATGCTACCCTGGCTAAAGAACAAACTGATACCTACTGGGGAGAAGCTCCCGTTGTAATTGGGCTGGGGCCTGGATTTCGGGCTCCGGAAGATGTCCATGCGGTAATTGAAACTCAGAGAGGGCATCACCTTGGCCGGATATATTTCCAGGGTATTGCTGCACCCAATACCGGAGAACCGGGTGAAATACTGGGTTATACCTGGGAACGGGTTTTAAGATCTCCCGCAAAAGGCGAATTTGTTGCTTTCCGGGAAATTGGTGATGAGGTTGAAGCAGGAGATGAAATAGGGGTAATTGATAAGCAGGATATGGTCTGTGCAGGGATTCCAGGAGTCATCCGGGGTTTAATCTATCCGGGTTTAACTGTTGGAAAAGGAACCAAGCTCGGAGATATTGATCCCCGGGGGATCCGGGAGTATTGTTTCACAATTTCTGATAAAGCCAGGAACATTGCGGGAGGTGTTCTGGAGGCCTTGCTTTTCCTGGAGGGGAAAAAATATGTTTAAACCCGGTATTGATCCAGTTATTTCTCTGATTGGGGCGGGAGGGAAAACCTCAATTTTATATCATTTCGGGGATTGTTCTTCCCGCCTGGGAGAAAAGGTAGTGCTTACCACTACAACCAGGGTTTTTCCTGTTGAACGGCAGGATGTACCCCTGCTCCTGGAAGAAGACAGGGAGAAAAGAGCCGAAAGGGCAGGAGAACTTTTAAAAACTCATTCCCTGATTCAGGTTGGGGCAGGAAGGGTAGGGAAAAAGGTAATTGGAGTTGAACGGGAAACAGTTCAGGACTTCCTGCAGAACGGGGCCGACCGGGTTATTGTTGAAGCCGATGGAGCCCGGGGTTTGCCTTTGAAATTTCCCGCGGAGCATGAACCCGTTTTACCTTTTCCACCGGGAAGGGTTTTCCTGGTCGTTGGAGCCTGGGCTCTGGGCCAGCCTTTTTCAGAGAAAATTTTTCACCGGCCGGAGCTTGCCCGGCGTTACCTTAGCTGGAAAGAAGGGCAGCTAATCGAAGGGGAACACATCGCTGATTTACTGCTCCACCCTAAATCATATTTACCGCGCCTGGAAGGGAAAAAAATATCAGTGATTTTAAATGGAGTTCGGGGTATGTGGCAGGAAAATGAAGCCCAGAGGATAGGGGCAATTTTGTTCCGCAAAAGCAGGGTAGGAAATATTTACCTCACCAACCTTAAAGACCAACCATTCCTATGGAAATTGCTAAGAAGAAGGCAGGAATAGGAAAAATTTTGTCAAAATATAGTACTGGGAAATGGCAGAATATTTAAAATGAGGAGGGTTTTTCTTGAGAAAGTTAATGTACCTGGTTTTGGTTTTGGCACTGGTGTTGGGGCTTGGTGGACAGGCTTTTGCCCAGACTTATGTTGTTGGTACCAGCGCGGACTTTCCACCCTTTGAGTATATTGAAGACGGGGAGTTTGTTGGGTTTGATATGGACCTGATGCGAGCTATTGCTGATGAAATGGACTTCGAGATTGAATTTCGCGATATTAGCTTCGACTCACTTATTCCCGGACTGCGAACCGGGACAATCGACATTGTCATCGCTGCAATGACAATTACCGAGGAAAGGAAGCAGGCTGTAAGCTTTTCCGACCCCTATTATGTAGCGAATCAAAGTGTTATTGTAAAGGAAGGTTTGGATCGTGACCTGACGGTTTTATTCGGGGATAACCGGATCGGAGCCCAGACCGGGACAACCGGAGATCTCTGGGTAACCGAAAGACTTTATGATCAGGGTATTCTCACCGGGCAGGTTGTTCGTTACGAGACATTTGACCTGGCAATAGAAGACCTGGTGAACGAGAATGTTGAGGCCCTGGTTCTTGACCGGCCGGTTGCGGAAAGATTCGTTGAGGATCGCCCCTTAATCCTGGTTGGGGAAATAATAACCCACGAGGAGTATGGAATTGCTGTTGACCGCGGCAACGAAGAACTATTACAGAAGCTAAATGAAGGTCTGCAGAGAGTAATTGATTCAGGGCGGATGGGCGAATTAATCGACAAGTATTTCCGGTAAAATTTAAATTAACCAGGTAGAAAAAACGAGAGGAAGGGATCTGCTATCGAAAAGCTCCAGTTAGTCTGGGATGCACTCCCGGCTCTCTGGACGGGGACTAAGGTAACAATCCACCTGACGGTGTTAGGGTTGGGGTTGGGTCTGGCGGTTGCCATTCCGATTTCATTCCTCCAGATCTTTGCGCCCCAACCCTTCCGTTTATTGGCCTCGGCCTACGAGAGGGTGCTGCGGAGCATCCCCCTTTTAGTAACGCTATTTTTATTGTTTTATGGACTTCCTGCTTTTGGGATCCGGCTTGCTCCTTTTACCGCCGCTGCAATAGGGGTTGGGTTAAGGAGTTCTGCCTACCAGTCCCAGATTTTTCGGGGGGCAATTTTGTCTATTTCGGAAAATCAGTTTCGGGCTGCCCTGTCCATGGGTATGAACCGAATTAGGGCTTTCCGGCATATAATCATGCCCCAGGCATTGCGCCTGGCTATTCCTCCCTGGACCAACGAACTGACCATAGTGCTCAAGGATACCTCGATGGCTTTTGCCCTGGGGGTTGTGGAGCTGGTCCGCCAGGGAAGGTATATAATAGTAGCAACGCGAGAACCTTTGCTGATTTACCTTACGATTGCCGCTATTTACCTTATTCTGACACTGCTAAGCAACAATACCCTGGGGCGCCTGGAGAAAAGACTTCGCATTCCAGGTATTGGTGTAGAGGAGCGTGCCCGATGAATAAGGAAAAAGATACCGTATTGAGAATTGAAGATCTGCACAAGAGTTTTGGCGATAACCATGTTTTGCGGGGAGTTTCCCTGGGAATACGCAGGGGCGAAACCAAAATTTTGATTGGCCCCAGTGGAACAGGCAAAAGCACCCTATTAACCTGTATTAATATGCTTACCCCTCCCGATTCGGGTAAGATCTGGCTTTTAGATGATGAAATTACTGCGAGCAGGAGGGTTAACTTGCTCCGGCAAAAAATCGGTTTTGTTTTCCAGGATTTCAGTCTTTTTAATCACCTGACTGCTCTGGGAAATGTCAGGATTGGACTTACCAAGGTTAAGGGAATGGATAGGAAAAAGGCGAAAGAAAAGGCAATGCAGGAATTAGAACAGGTGGGTCTCGGTGATAAAGCTTTCTCCTATCCTGCCCAGCTCTCGGGAGGCCAGAAACAAAGGGTGGCAATTGCCCGGGCTCTGGCCATGGACCCGCAGCTCATTTTGTTCGATGAACCCACTTCCGCCCTTGACCCCGAATTGATCGGGGAAGTTTTGAGCGTAATGAAAAATCTTGCCAACCGGGGAATGACCATGCTGGTTGTCAGCCACGAAATGGGCTTTGCCAGGACCGTCGCGGATGAAGTTATTTTCATGGAAGGCGGGGTAATAGTTGAACAGGGTCCTCCCACCCAGCTTTTTAGCAATCCCAAGGTTGAGAGGACCGGGGAATTTCTCTCCCGCCTGAGCAGTCTTTTTGGGGAGGGGGAAGAAGAATGACCTTCTGGCAGGTTATCCAGCATTCCTGGGGGCCCCTGATGGATGGCCTACAGGTTACAATTCAGTTGACCCTTTTATCAATCGTTTTCGGTCTTGCCCTGGGTTTAATTCTGGCCCTGGGGAAGGTTTACGGCGTGAAACCAATCCGCTGGTTATGTACAGCCTTTATTGAAGTTATCCGGGGAACACCCCTACTGGTCCAGATTTTTATCTTTTACTTTGGACTTCCCCCGTATGGAATTCGGCTTTCACCCCTGGAAGCTGCTGTATTAGCTTTTTCAGTTAATAGCGGCGCCTATCAGGCGGAATATCTGCGTGGGGCTATCCAATCGATCCCCAGCGGGCAGATGCAGGCAGCATTATCCATGGGAATGACCCGCTGGCAGGGGATTATTTCGATTATTATGCCCCAGGCCTTACGCCGGGTGATCCCCCCGTGGACCAACGAATTTATTTACCTTTTAAAATACACTTCGCTGGCCTATATTATTGGAACCCAGGAAATAATGGCACAGGCCCGCTTTGTTGCCAGCAGGAACTATGAATATTTCCAGACCTACCTTTTTGCCGCTTTGATCTACCTGGTGGTTGTTCTGGTTTTTTCTGAACTGTTTAGCTGGCTGGAACGCCGGGTGCGGATTCCGGGTTTTGAACACCATAAATAAAAGGATTCAGGAATTTCTTTACCCGGTTAATGGGCAATGCTATAATTAGCTGTAGAGGGGAGGTTTAACCAGTTATGCAGGAAAAATATCTGGGGGTTGATATTGGAGGCACCAAGGTAATGCTGGCCCTGGTTACAGCCGATGGGTTAACCTTAAAAAGAGACCGAATTGAAACCATGGCTGAGGAAGGGCCCCGTCGGGTTGTGGAAAGGATTGTAGGGTCGATAAAAAAAATAACCGGCGAGGAGAAAATAACTGCGGTAGGTCTTGGTGTTCCGGGACCGATTGATTTTTCCCGCGGGGTTGTAGCCCTTGCCCCCAATCTGGGGTGGAAAAATGTAGCCATAGTAGAACTTTTTGCAGAGCATCTTGATTTACCTATTTTCCTGGAGAACGATGCCCTGGTCGCGGCCTGGGGGGAGAAAACTGTAGGAGCGGGGAAAGATTTTGACCATTTTATCTATATGACTATCAGCACCGGGATTGGCGGAGGGCTGATTTTGGAGGGGAAGCTCTACCGGGGAGCACATGGAGCCGGGGGGGAAATCGGACACATGATTATTGATCCTACCGGTCCTACCTGTGGCTGCGGCAATCAGGGTTGCCTGGAAGCCATGGCCTCGGGCAAAGCACTGGCACGCATGGGGCGGGAAGCCCTGGAACAGGGCCAGTGGCCAGAAGGTCCCAGCCCCGAGGGTATAACCGGTTCCACCATTACCAACTGGGCCAAGGCGGGAGACCAGCCTTCAATTGAAATAATTGATCGGCAGGCCCGTTACCTGGGTCTGGGCCTGGCCAACCTGACCCATCTGTTTGATCCTCAGGCCTTCGTTCTTGGTGGAGGAGTAATGACTGCGGCAGATCTGCTGCTGCCCCGCATCCAGGCTGCAATGGAAGACTACCTGATGCCTGGTTATGGGGAACGTTTGCAGCTCCTGCCTGCAAAACTCGGTGATATAGGTGGGGCCCTCGGGGCGGCAATGGTGGCCAGGGATTTTGGGCCGAAAAAGTAAAAAGCCCCTGGGGGCTTTAAGCAAGGTCTATGCGAATCAGGGCGCTCCGGCGGGGGTTGGGGAGATACAGCCCTTCCCCGTCGGGGCGGGCGATTTGCCTGGCATGATTGCGGGCCATCTGGGGGGAAATACGAAGCTGCTGTGATAAAAATGAAGTGGCTTCTTCCATGTCCTTAACTGGCTGTCCGAAATCAAAAGAGATCAATTCCAGGTGGTAATTTAAATCCAGATTTTTCAGGGCTGCTTCTGTTTCCTCGTAAGGCAGGGGAGAAGTAGCCCTTTCCAAACCACTGCCAAAATCTTTTGGGCCCGCCGGGGCGATTAAGAAAACTTTTCGGCGGGTGTGCTCACAGATTTTTTTTAAACTCTCTTTCCTGCCCATGACCTGAGAACCGGAAAAAGCGGAAATAGTTACATCGGCAATAATCCCTTCCGGAAATTCGCCGGGCCAGGAACCGGAGAGGATTTCGATTTTTTCGCAATTCCCGGTTACCTTTTCCAGGTATTTTCGGGGCAGCGGAGCAGGTTCCAGGTTATAGACCTTTTTTACGTGGCCAAATAGTTCCCGGGAAAAAAGCCCGGGACCTGAACCAATGTCTAAAAGGACATCGTCGGGTTGCAGGAAGGGTTTAATTTTCTCGATAAAAACACTGGGATAATCCGACTGCTCTCCTGCCTGCAAATACCAGCGCAGGCGATCAATATTCCATCTCATCGGGCCAAAAGCCCCCTTTCACGAAGAAAATTTCCGAGCAGGGATGCGGTTCTCCGCTCCTCGATCCTGTGGATTTCCACTCCAGGGGTAGCCCTGACCCGGTCCAAAAATGGACTGGACTTTTCCTTGATTACTCCAAGAACCGGCTGGGTTGAACGGAGCCTGGCCAGGACCGCCTGCTGAAACAGAAGGGCTTCTTCCTCGAAAATTCCCAGCTCGTCCATTATTAACAGGGAACAATTAACCGCCTGCTGGAGGGCCCGGGTGCCTTTCTGATTAAAAGTGCTTAAGACAGGGATCCAGCGGGAGCAGTTTTTTTTCTGATAGATTACCAGGTCCCGGATGGATCCCTGGAAGGATTTAGTTAGGCAGTATGGTTCCTCCCTGAGGTCAGCCAGCCTAAAAGCTACTGTTTTCCCGGAAAGAAGCATGCGCTGGACGACAAAACCTCCAACAGGACCCTTAATTTCTGGAATGAAGTCAACTATTAAAGAAGATTTTCCCCGACGAGGGGGGCCGGTGAGGAAAAAGTTATTGGGCATTTGTTCCTCCTGTAAGGTACTAAATTTAAAGCCATTATTGCATACGGGGGATGGAAAGTCAATATTTATAAGGAGGGGAAGGTAATGAGCGGGATTTACCATAATCTTAAAAAAATGATTGAAGCCGGGAAAGCCGGATTATTTTTTATCGATCTTGACCAGGAGCCAGGACGGCTGGGCCTTTATGATTCTGGCGGAGACTTTCTCGCTGGAGCTGACTTTGTCCCCAGGGATATAAGGAAAGATGTTATAGATTCCAGCAAACCTGGCATTCGAAAAAGCTCGGGAGGCAGGATTTATGGAGAGCTAGTGGCCCCGGTCCCCGTCCTTGTAATCCTGGGAGGGGGACATATAGCTAAACCCCTTGCAGAAATGGGAAAACAAATTGGGATGAAAACCTGGGTAGTCGACGACCGGAAAGAATTTGCCTCCCCGGAGCGCTTCCCCGGTGTAAATAAATTAATTGCCGGAGAATACAGGGAGTTTTTCCGGAAATTCCAGCCGGGCCTGGAACACTTTCTGGTAATAGTGACCCGCGGTCACAGGCACGACCTGAGTTGTGCCCTTGAGGCTTTGCAAACCAGGGCCTCCTATATCGGGATGATAGGTAGTAAGCGTAAGGTTAAAGAAGTATTTCAAAAATTAAAAGAAGAAGGTTTTACAGAAGAAGATATTAGAAGGATTTATGCTCCTATTGGTCTTGATATTGGTGCAGAAAGCCCCGGGGAAATAGCTGTTAGTATTGTCGCTGAGATTATTAAAGTAAAAAAGGGTAAAGGGGAGCCAGGTAACTGGCAGGAAATCCTTCCTGCCCTGCAGAAGGGCAGCATGCTGGCGACAATAGTCTCTGCCAGCGGATCTACTCCTCGGGGAGCGGGCGCCCGCCTTCTTTTGCAGCCTGATGGTTCTACAGTAGGAACTGTAGGCGGAGGGCTGGGTGAAGGAAAGGTAATTCAAAAAGCCCGAGAAATCCAGGGCTCGGGAAGCAAAGTTTTGCTGGATTTTGAACTGGATCAGGATATCGCGGAAGAAGAAGGTATGATTTGTGGAGGTTCTTTTTCCGTTTTTATTCAACCTGTTGAATAGGGAAGTAAATTGAGGTGAAGGTTTTGTTAAAAGAAAAACTCAGTCGATTAACTGCCCAGAGCGGTGTATATATTTTAAAAGATCAACTCGGGGAAGTTTTGTACGTGGGCAAGGCAAAATCCCTGCGCAGCAGGGTGCGTTCTTATTTTCAAAAGGGTGTTGCTTCTCCCAAGACCAGGATGCTCCAGGAAAGAATCGGAGATTTTGAGGTTTATATCACCTCCAATGAAGTCGAGGCCATGATTCTGGAAAGCAACCTGATTAAAAAACATCAGCCTCCTTTTAATATCCGGTTGAAGGATGATAAAACCTATCCCTATTTAAAGGTTACCCTGCAGGAAGATTTTCCCCGGATTATTAAAACCAGGCAGTTTCGCCGGGACGGGGCCCGCTACTTTGGTCCTTACACCAGCGTTGAAGCTGTAAACCGCACCCTGAAGTGGCTGCTCCGGCTTTTTCCCCTGCGGACCTGCAAGAGAAAAATTACCGCAGGCGAGAAGTGGGAGCGGGCCTGTTTAAATTACCATATAAAAAAATGCCTGGGCCCCTGTATTGGTGCAGTTGACCCCCAGGAATACCAGCAATGGGTGGAGAAAGTTATTCTATTTCTCGAGGGCAAACAGGAAGAACTCTTAAAGCAGGTGGAAAAAAATATGCAAAAAGCCGCCCTCAACCAGGAATATGAACAGGCGGCCGAGTACAGGGATGCTCTCCAGGCCATGGAAAAAGTCCGTGAACGCCAGGAAGTAGTCTGGACTGGGGACGAAGAAAAGGATATCCTGGGTCTGGCCCGAGAAGGTGACCGGTCCTGTATCCAGGTTTTTCAAATCCGTCATGGCAGACTTTTAGGGCGGGAACACTTTTTCCTGGAAGGAACTGGTGAGAGGACCTTGGGTGAGATTGTAACTGCCTTCGTGCAGCAGTATTACCTTGGCTCAAGGGGAGCCCCGCGGGAAATAATACTGCCGGAGGCTCCTGAGGAAAGGGAACTGATCGGGGCCTGGCTGAGTAAAGAAGCAGGTCACCGGGTAGTTCTAACGGTTCCCCAGAAAGGGAAAAAATTCAGGTTATTGAAGCTGGCCCGGGAGAATGCAGAATACCAGCTGGAACAGGAAAATCTCCTGGAGGAAGAAAAGAGAAAGAAAGAAGAAAAAGATTTAAAACAGTTGAAAAAGGCTCTCGGGCTGGAAACATTCCCAGAGGTTATCGAAGGTTTTGATATTTCTAATATTGGTGGGGAAGAGGCAGTTGGTTCAATGGTTGTTTTTGTCCATGGACGGCCTGCAGGAGAAAGGTACCGCCGTTATAAGATCCGGACCGTTGAGGGCAGTAATGATGTGGCCATGATGGGGGAAGTGCTTGAAAGGCGCCTGGAACGGTTAAAAAATGAGGGTGGGACCCCTCCTGACCTGATATTAATCGACGGAGGAAAAGGACAGGTAAATCGGGTCCAGTCTGTCCTGGAAAAATTTAGTTTGGCGGATATTCCTTTAATTGGGCTGGCGAAAAAGGAAGAAGAAATTGTTTTTCCCGGCCAGCAAAAAGAACTGCGTCTGGATCTGGGGGATCGCGGTTTACAGCTTCTGCAAAAAGTCCGGGATGAGGCTCATCGATTTGCCCTGGGTTATCACCGCCGCTTACGGCTGCGGAGCATGACTCACAGCCTCCTGGAGGATATTTCTGGCATAGGACCCAAGAAGAGAAAGGTCCTGCTTGATCATTTCGGTTCAATGGCCGCTCTCCGGCAGGCAGATTTAAATGAATTGAGCAAGGTTCCGGGGATAAATAAAAAAACTGCGGAAATAATTAGGGATTGGTTCCAGGAAAATCTACAAAGTTAATAAAATTATAAAATAAATGCAAGAGTTTAATATTAATATTAAAAACTTTAAAAAAAGTCTTGACAGGGTCCTTAAGGGACCCTATAATTATATTAAGAAAATTAAAATTTTCCTTAAAATAATTAATGGTGAGAGGAGGGAACGAAAATGGCCAATCCGATAGTTGGAAAATGTCCGGTTTGTAATGAAGGAATGAATGTCACCAGGCTGGAGTGTCCCTACTGCCAGACTAAAGTGGAAGGAAAATTCGAGATATGCCGTTTCTGCCGGCTGGGAAAAGACCAGCTTCGTTTCGTGGAAGTATTTATAAAATCAAGAGGGAATATTAAAGAGGTAGAGAGGGAACTGGGAATATCCTATCCCACCGTCCGCTCAAAGCTGGATAATGTGATCAAAGCAATGGGATATGACGTCCAGACCGCTCCCGAGGATGAAACCGGTGCCAAGCGCCGTGATATACTGGAAATGCTGAACAAAGGGGAAATTACTTCAAAAGAAGCCGTAAAAATGCTTAAAGACCTTTAAAATAATTACTGGAGGTGTTTTTGATGAGTGAAGAAAGAAAAAGGATTCTGGAGATGCTGGCCGAGGGAAAAGTCAGCCCCGAAGAAGCCGACGACCTTTTAAATACCCTGGAGAAAAGCGAATCCAAGGCGGTTCCGGAGAGAGCCCGGCGTCTTTTAAAGGTTAGAATCAGGGAGGCTGGAACCGAAAAAGTTAATATCACTTTGCCTCTTTCCCTGGCAAGGGTTGCCCTCAAATTTGTTCCGGCTGAGGCAAAAAAAGAGCTGGAAGAACAGGGAGTTGACATTGAGGACCTTTTGAGTTCGGTCAGCAACGAGCTTCAGGAAGGAAAACTGGTTGACATTAAAGATGGAGACGATAGCGTAGAAATTTATATTGAATAAGAGGGGTGCTCTTATGGCTGGTATTCCCTGGAGATATAATTCATTTTGCCTCATTAGTTTTAAGAAGGGAAGGCGAAGGTTTTCCATCCCCATCCCTCTTTCTCTTGCCCAGGATTTTGTTGAAGCTATCTGCTGGGTTTTATACTGGGTAATCAGGCTATCTTCGAACACAAAAATCCAGGCTAAAATTAACAGGAAATTACCCTTCAAGCTAAAATCCCGGGAAATACTGAGAATTTTAAAGTTGCCCCACTGGTTTTTTACCGAATTAAGATTTTGCGGTTCTCTGGTTCTGGTCAGGGTCAAGGACGAGGATTTTTTTATGGAAATTCGTCTTATTTAGGGGGGAGAAAAATGAGTTCCAAGCAGGATGAAAAATTGATGATTTTAAAAATGCTGGACGAGGGAAAGATTACCCTCGAAGAGGCCAATGAGTTACTGGAGGCTCTTTATGCAAGGAGCGAGGATTTATCTGAAGAGGAAGACTTCTCCAGGGACTTTAAAAAGGGTCTGCAGGGATTAAAAGATGGAATGGAAAAAGGTATTTCTGAAGCTAGGGACGGGCTGCAAAAAGGAAGAACCGAAATTGAAAATGAAACAGAAGGCCTGGGAACATTTCTTAAAAGTATTTTTGGTTCTTTTTCGACCGGTATTGTTGGCAGTGGATATGGCTTTACAGACAGGGAAACAGGTTCTTTCACCGCGGAAAATGTCGAGATTGCCCTGGATACACGAAATGGAAATATTGAAATTACTGAAGCTACGGGAGATCAATTTGAACTGGAAATAAATTCCCGGGTTCGAGCAGAAAATGAAGAAAAAGCGAAAAACAAAAAAACCCGGGGGATGGAAATCCAGAAAGAAGGCAACCGCCTCTATTTCCGGGTGACAGAGAGGGAAATTGTTGCCAATGTCCGGCTCAGCCTGCCCAAAAAACACCTGTACAATCTACATCTGGATACCAGCAATGGCCGCGTCGAGGTCTCCGGTCTTCAGGCTGACAAGATTGAAGCTGATACTTCCAACGGCAGAATTGTTTTCCGGGATATGTCCGGGAAGATTTTCCGGGCTGATACCTCCAATGGCCGGGTCGAGATGAAAAATGTTAAAGGTGGCGAATTTATTGCAGACACTTCTAATGGAAGCATCTATATCCAGGGAGAGGGCCAGCTTTTCAATGGAGATACCTCCAATGGCAGCATTACTATTGAACCCAAATTTAAAGCTGATGGGGAAATTAAAGCTGATACTTCTAACGGGCGAATCAAGCTACACCTGCCCCGGGAAGAAGATATTGGCTACAGCCTGGAGGCAAGTACCTCCATGGGAAGCTTAAATATTGAACTTCCGGAAATAGAGTACAGCGAAAAACAGGAAAGCTATTCCAGGAAGAAAGCAGTCGGGAAAACCCGCGGTTATCAGGAGAAACCGATTAAAGTTGAGATTGAAGCAAGCACTTCCATGGGGAGCCTTTACCTGGGCTGATTTTAAAAAAGGAGAGAAAAAATGAAAAGAAAAATTTTGCCTCTTATTTTTTTTGTTTTAGTGCTTGCTGTCTCCTTGACAGGTTGCTATGACAATGGCTATGTTTTAAGGCAAGACATAAGCGGGGAACTTGTTCCAACCCGGGCCCAATGGGCGGAGCTGGACTTTTTCAGCCGCAATGGTTCGGTTACCATCAAACCTGTCGCGGGAGCAGAGTTTAAGGTGGAAATGGAAATGCGGGTTCGGACTGTAACCCGATCCGAAGCAAAAAAAGCAGTAGAGGAAAATGTAATTATTGAAAATCAGATGGGTTTTTTAAGAATTGGTGTTGATGATTCCAGGATAAGTGCTCGAATAGTTGCGGAAGTTCCCAGGGATCTTTATTATGATTTAACTGTAAGAACTTCCAACGGGAGCATTACAGTTGAAGAATTGGAACTGGGAGAGGTCCGACTGCGGTCTTCTAATGGGAGTTTAAATCTGACCAATATTAATTTTGATTATTTAGACGGGATTACTTCTAATGGTTCGGTTCGAACCGCTGGCATTTTTGGGGACAGACTTCAATTGGAGACTTCGAATGGAAGTGTAAATCTGGAAGGAGCCGCAAGAGAATTTGAGATACGGACTTCAAATTCTCGCATGGTTTTGGAACCGGAGTTTTTATCTGACCGGCCGGAAATGCTGGCTCGAACTTCCAACGGAAATATTACCCTGACTTTGCCTCTGGAGAGAAATACAGGATTTGAAATCCAGGGTCAAACCTCAAATGGAACTTTCAATTACAATGATTTATCCCAGGTGGTCCCGCTTCGGGATGGTTTAATTCAGACTCAGGATTTCTCAAATATGCGTGTGCAGGTTAAAATTGACCTCAGCACTTCCAACGGAAATATTGAGGTTAAGGAGAGATAATAAGAAAGGAGGTTTCCAATGTTCTGGGATCGTAAGAGCTTTCTTTTCCGCTGGATTCTTAACGCGGTCTTATTATATATTGTCGCCGGTCTTTTGGGAGGGCTTTCCATTACCGGTTTCTGGGCTGTGGTTGCTGCAGGGCTTGTTCTGGGACTGGCAAATGCAATAATAAGGCCGGTCCTGATTATCGTTTCTTTACCGCTAAATCTTTTAACTCTTGGTTTATTTACCTTTGTGGTTAATGCCCTGATGATCATGCTTACCGGGCGAATAGTCGGAGGTTTCTACGTTGCAGGTTTCTGGCCTGCAGTCTGGGCAGCAGTATTAATGGCGATTTTCGGTGGGATAATCAGCGGCCTGGTCTATGATCGAAAAGAGTACAGAAGGTAGTGTAATCTAGATTACGGTAATTTGCCTTTATTTATATTATTTTAGGGGGAGAATAAATAGGGAGGTGAGGACTTGACCCACGTAATTTCTGATGAATGCATTCTTTGCGGTGCCTGTGTTGACGAATGTCCAGTTGATGCGATCAGTGAAGGAGAGGAAAAGTACCATATCGATCCTGAAACCTGTATTGATTGCGAGGCCTGTGTGGACGCCTGTCCTGTAGAGGCGATCAGCGCCGAATAGGTCTATTAAATACATCCCCACTGGGGGATGTATTTTTTTTCGCATATTTAAGGGAGGAGCGATTTGCACTACATATGGTTGGCAAATCCTGGTTATAGAATTTTTCCATCCTTTTGCCCTTGAAAAATTACCTCTCCTGTGTTATATTTTATTCTTGTGGAAACAAGGAGGGAAAACAAAATGGAAATTTCCAACTGGGATATTTTCTGGGCCGGAAGCGAGGAAAAAGATTACTGGAAAGAGCCGGATCCATTTGTCCTGGAATTAATTGATAGCTACCCCCAGGAAAAATTTCCCCGGGTTTTGGACCTGGGCTGTGGAATGGGTCGACATGCCCTGGCTTTTGCCCGGCATGGTTACGAGGTAACAGCAGCTGATTCTTCCCGGCAAGCCCTTGATCATGTTGAAGAAAGGGCGAAAAAAAGAGAGCTTAAAGTGACCAATGTTTTGGGAGATTACAGAAGCCCCCTTTTTGCCGAGGGAAGTTATGATATTGTTATATGCTACAATGTACTATACCACTGCCTCAGGGAAGAGATGGTCCGGGCGATTAATCTCTGCCAGAAGTACCTTAAGCCAGGGGGGGTTTTGTTTTTTACCTGCCCCACCAGGGATGATGGTAAATATGGAGATGGTGAAAAGATAGCTCCCCATACTTTTCTGAGCGAGAACTCCACCCATCCCGGGGCCCTGCATTATTTCTCGAATTCGGAAGATATAGACTGTTTTTGCACGGGCTTTGAGGTTTTGAGTAAGAAGAAAAGGGAATATTACTGGAAGCAGGACGGAGTAGTAAATTTCAGCTCTTACTGGCAGTTGACAGCCCAAAAAATTGAAGCTTAAATAAATAAGGCCAATCCTTAAGGATTGGCCTTATTTTCCAATTATTTGTTTTGTTCTTTTAGTTGTTGCGCAAATGAAACTGCGAGGTTAGTATTAAATTTAAATTCAGAAAAAGCTCTATCCAGGGCCGTAAGGGTCCTGAAAATTCTCCCTGAATCGGAATTGTAACCCATATGGCCCAAACGCCAGATTAAACCATCCAGAGGGCCCAGGCTGCCTCCGATTTGAACCCGGTACTGTTCCCAGAGGTGTTGCCGGAAGGAGTTATCTGAGATTCCGCCTGGGATAAAAAAGGCGCTTACGGTGCTGGCGAAATTGCTCAGCGGATAGAGCTCCAAGCCGTTAGTTAATAGACTCCCCCGGACTGCTGCTGCAAGCTGTTCGTGGTTTTCAAGGACCCAGGGCCAGTTTTCAAGGGCAATTTCACAGGCCACACCAAGGGCCGCGATATCTGGGGCTGGCTGGGTGTAGGGGAAAGTTCCCTTTTTAAGCCAGGTATCCTGCCACACTTTTAAATTTAAGTAGAACCCCCGAAAGGGTTCTTTTCTTTTTTCGATTTTTTCCCAGGCTCGCGGGCTCAGGGAGAGAAAGGATAATCCTGGAGGAGCAGAGAGGGCTTTCTGGCTGCCTCCCAAAATTACGTCCATCTTGTTTTGATCAGCATTAACCCGGTCTCCACCAATTGAAGCAACTGCATCAACAATGGAAATTATTCCTTTTTCGGAAAGATAAGGGCAGATCTCTTCCAGTGGATTGAGAATCCCCGTTGGGGTTTCACAGTGAACCATTGTTGCCAGATTAATCCCGGGGTTTTGTCCTAAGATTTCATCGAGGTCATCCACAGTTATGGGTTTTCTCCAATCTTTTTCCACGAGGATTGGTTTTCCCCCATAACTTTGCACAAAATCTGCTAATCCTTTTCCGAAAAGACCGTTGGCCAGGCAGAGAACCTTTTCGCCAGGTTCAACCAGGCTGGCAATGGAAGCTTCAAGTCCCAGCATTCCCTCGCCGGCCAGGATAAGGACGGGGTTTTGGGTGCCCATAATCCTTCCCAATTTCGCAGCTGTTTCGCTGTATATTTCTGTAAACCTGGAGTCAAAATCAGGGTTCAACCGGCAACCGGCCATCGCCTCCTGGACCCGGGGATCTGTTGCAGTGGGTCCAGGGGTAAAAATTAAATCTTCCTGGTAATGCATGGTATTTCCTCCTTTAGGAATCGGGGGATATTTCAATTTTTATTTCCTGGTGGGGTTTATAACCCTCCAGGGTTTGCAGATAACCTTTAATAATTCCGGCCAGGGCTTCCTGGACAAATGGAACCATGGGAAGTTCCTTTCCGCCAATACTTACTTTCACCCGGCCATCCTGGATTACACACTCGCTGGCCTGGCCCTTATCCCTCAGGATATCCGCGAGGAGTTCACGGCAGGACCTGCCGCAGGCCTCACAGCACTCGGGAGGGAAGTCAGGAAGTAGAGGAGGTGTTTTTTCCAGGATCAGGGCGGCCAGTTCCCGAAACTTTTTCCGGGCATCGAAAAGCGGAGGGTAATCGAAAGGGAGCTTGTTTTCACCCTGGGAAGATATCAGGCCTGAAATTGCAACAGTTCGGGGGTTTTTTAATTCTTCCACATCACCGGTGTTTCTGGCGCAGAGGATCTGGGGAACATTTAGTTCCCGGTCCCCCTCGATAATTACAATGTCGTGGTGATAAAAAGATAGGATTTCCTGCAGGGGTAGCTGGTAGGGGAAAATAATATTGGTCTCAAAAAGCCCCCGGCCGGTAACAAGTTCGGCCCCGGCTTCCCTATGACGGTGAGTATTTGACCCGGGTGTCTCCATGGAGAATTTCTCATAATGAATGTCCTTAATGGAACCCACGCTTAAATTGCGGTGTTTGAATTCCCGGATTAAATTTTCCACCGTTGTTGTTTTTCCAGAACCGCTTATTCCTATTACTGAAATAACTTTCATTAAATCAACCCTTTCAGGTGAAGTGTAACCATGATTAAGCCTCCGGTAAGGCTGAGGATAATTGTGGTGTAATCTCCTTTCTTGAGCTTAAGAGAATGGAGAAAAGTCCTCCGGGGATAGGACCGGAAGGCCCGGGCTTCCATGGCCAGGGCAATTTGTTTGGAACGGAGAATGGCCATGGTTACAAGGGGTAAAAAAAGGCTTTTATAAATCTTCAACTGCTGGGACCAGGGCATTCTTTTGAGGTCAACTCCTCTCAGCTGGAGGGCGGTAAAGACATCATTTGCTTCTTCCCGCAAAAGGGGCAGAAACCTGATGCCCAGGGATACCATGTAGGCAAGTTCATAGGGTAAAGACCAGGCTACAAGGCCCTGGACAAAACGGCCGGGAGGTGAACTTGCCAGAATTAACCCACAGCAGAGGATAATGAAAAGCCGGAGAACAAGACTTGTTCCCTGGAGAATCCCCTCCAGGGTTACAAGGGAGTACTCGCCTACTGTAATTAAGGTGGTGGTCCCGGGGTAGAAAACTGCCTGGATCAAGACAAGCCCCCCCAGGATTATCACCAAACGGCGCATTCTCCTGGCAATTTTCAGCGGGTTGCAGTTAAATAAGGGGAGGAGAACCAGGGCCAGGAAAAGGATTGGAACCAGGTAAATGGGGTGGTTAAAAATAACGGCAAGGGTCGCCAGAACTCCACTTAAAACAAATTTACTTCGGGGGTCTAGTTCTTTCAGCATTGGACCACCCCTTCCATGAGCTGGCCTTTTTTTAATTCTCGGACGCAGCTGGCCAGTTTTCCGGCAAACTGGTGGTCGTGGCTGATAAGAAGTATTCCCCGGTTTTTTTGTAGCAGTTTATGGAGGTAAAAATAGAGTTCTTCTTTGCGCCGGGGATCCAGGCCTGTTGTTGGTTCATCGAGGATGAAAAAGGGTGGGTCTAAAGCCATAATTGCTGCTAAAGCAAGGCGCTGTCTTTCCCCCTGGCTCAGGGTGAAGGGGAATTTTTCCCGCAGGCGGTCAAGGTCAAAAAATTTAAGAAGTTCGGTTACTTTTTCCCGGTTTTCCTCGGAATTTTTATTTCGAAACTGAAGGGCAAATCCCACTTCTTCTTCAACACTGGAACAGAATAACTGGCGGTTGGGGTTTTGAAACAAATAACCCACACGCTCCCCGATTTTTGCCAGGGACAGACTTTCGAGTTTTTGCCCGTCAACGGAAATCTGTCCCTTTTCGGGCTTGATAATCCCAATCAGGATTTTGCTCAGGGTTGTTTTTCCCGACCCGTTGGCTCCCAGGAGAGCAAGGCATTCTCCGCTGTGCAGTTCAAGGTTAATATTTTCCAGCAGAAAAGGCTGATCTTTTTGATACCGGAAATAAAGGTTTTTAGCGATTAAAGCCATTGCATTCAACTCCAGCGGGCCTGGCCGTTTTCTAGGTGTAACAAACGGTCGGAGGCTGCGAGATTTTCCAGTTGATGGTCAACCAGGATTAAACTTTTTCCTGCTTTTTTAAGGGGGAAGATGATTTCCTGGACCCTTCGCCGTCCTTCTTGATCCAACTGGGACAGGGCTTCATCCAGAATCAGGGTATGGGGTCTCAAAGCAAGAATTGACCCCAGGGCCAGGAGCTGCTTTTCACCCCCGGAAAGCTGGGCAGGATTGGTATAACGGTACTGGGTCATTCCTGTTAGTTCAAGAACTTCTTTTATTCTTGTTTCAATTTCTTCCGGAGGCAGGCACAGATTTTCAGGACCAAAGGCAATTTCTTCTTCCACTGTCGTGCAGAACAACTGGGTTTCCGGATCCTGGAAAACCATCCCTATCTTCTGGGACAGCCGGGGAAGAGGAATAGAAGAGAGGGGCTGTTCATCTACCAGGATTTTCCCCATGATATTTCCGGGAAGGTGCCGGGGAATAATCCCGCTTAAACAGTAGCACAGTGTACTCTTGCCGCAACCGCTGGGACCTGTAATTCCAATTACTTCTCCCGGGTTTAGTTTAAAGTTTAGGTCTGTCCAGAGGGGATAATTATCATCCGGGAAGGAAAAGGTAAAATTTTTAACGACAAGCCTGGTTCCGTTCATTCTACCGTCACCCGGGTCAGATACTTACACCAGCGCATGGCAAACTCATCCTGGAGGACAACTGTCATGAAGGGACCATCCCCGCCTTCTTCCCTCGTTTCAAGCCATTCCCCTTCCCGGGCGTAGACCAGGTAAATATTATTTTCTTCCAGGACTTCCTCGGAACTGTAGGCGATGGTATAACCATCTGCAGCCCGGGCAATTACCCGGTCAGCTTCTCCGAGGGTTTCGGGGAAGACATGGTTTAGGAATTCATTAAGAGGAACTCCGGTGAAAAAGATCTCGGTATCCTCTGCTGTGCTGCTGCGCCTGATGGTCCTGATGTTTGTTGCTTTTAAATCGAGGATTTCATCAAGGGTAATATCAACTGCTTCACCGGCAAAACTTATCCGCAAAATTCTTTCCCTTAATAACTCTCTTTCTTCCTCTACACCGCCGATATTGGCAATGGCCAGAGAAATAATAATGATTGCAAACAGGCCCATAATCCAGTAAATTTGCTTTGGTTTCAATTCTTTCATTTGCTAATTACCTCCTTGCAGGTGAAAAAAGGGGACAATTAGGTCCTGGTAATAAAAACGGCCGTGGTTGCCCCCTTCAGGGGTTTTTCTCATTCCATGATCCGGCATAATTAAAATATCTCCCGGCCAGAAAGAGGAAATTTCCTGGAGATATCCGTCCAAAACAGAGAGAGTCTCCATGGTCCTTTGGTCGAAAGGTCCGTATTCGTGGCCGGCAATATCCAGGGATTTGAAGTGGACAAACAAAAGGTCGTAATCTTTCTTAACCATATCCCGGGCAGTGATGATTATTTCTTCGTCACCGCGGGGGTGGAGAACTGGAGCAATCTCCGAATAAAGGGGATTTATTGCTCCCTGCAGGCTAGCGACCTTTAAACCCTGTTCTGCGGAGAGATCAAGGATGTTTTGAACCAGGGGTTCCCGGTCTCTCCGCTGGTGAATTCCGGTCCCGGGAGGAAGTTCCCCGGTTAAAAGGGAAGCAGTATTTACATTGGTAATCGGGGGGTAGGCTACCCGGGCCATTTTTGTTTCCTCCCGGGAGCCGAGGAAGGGAATTAATTCGTTTTCCCGGGCGTACAGGAACTGGTCAAAACCAAATCCATCAACCAGGATTAATAGAATTCTTCGGTTATCAGCCATAAGGGTATTCATTTTGGGTACAATGTCAGCGATAGAAATATCCGGAGGCTCAAACATTACACCCGCCAGGCTACCCAGAATTTCCTGTCCTTCTTTATCAACCAGGGTAAAGGAATTATTCTCAAAGGCAATATGCTGTCCCTCGGGCTCGTAGAGCGCTTCCTCTCCTTTCAGGTTTACGGCGAGGAAAGGGCCGGTATATTCTGCAAAATATTCCTCGAGTTTAATTAAAGGCTCTGCCTGGTTTTGAGCCAGGAATTCTCCTGGAGTCATGTTTAATAGATTTTTCCTGGGAGTAACGATGCCCAGGGGAGCAGTATCTCCCAGGACAATAATCTCCCCAATTCCCTGCAGAATATTTTCTTTCCCGGCCCCACCCAGGTTCCAGGTTCTGCTTTCCTCCTGGATTTCCAGGAAAATTTCATCCAAAGCAGTGGAGGAAAAATCTATGTTCTCGCCATTTTCTCCCCGCAGGTATACCTTCTGCAGACCAAGTGGTTCGGCTTTTTCCAGAACTTCCTCCAGGGAAATTCGCTCCTCTGAATAAGAGGAGATGGTGTAGGGGTTATCTACATCGCCTTTAATTTCAAGCGGGGAAACTGCATTTTTATCACTGCCTGTATCCGAACACCCGGTTAAAAATAGGGAGAAAATTAGCAGGGCGAAGAGCCCCGGTTTCAAAACGTTTTTGAAGAGGGGAGTTTTTTCCAACTGGCGCAGTAATTGAAAACAGATAATTCCCCCGCCTCCCCCGGAAAAGGCTCCCAGGAAAAGAGACAGGAGGAGAGGTATAAGGGGCAGGCGGAAAAAAACCACATTAACCAGGAATGTTCCGCTCAGGTTAGCAAGGGTTCCGGCCATAAAGCAGTGAAAAATTGTGGCTTTCCGGGGTTGCCCAAAAAGAAAAAGCCCAAAATCTACCATTAAGCCGGGGAGAATATAGGTCATAAGGCTTAAAACCCCGTGGGAACCCACAACTCCCAATGCCATTACAAGGATGGCCTGGATTAAACAGGTTATTGTTGCAGCTCCATTTTTATTGACCAGAAACCGGGCCATGACAATCCACATCATATAAAGGCCACCGGCCAGGGCTCCTCCGGGAATAAAAAGTGGAGCAGTGATCATATGCACAAGGGGAGTGATTATGGGTTTTGTTGCTATACCCAAAACAGCCATCATGGCCATCAGGGTCAGGTCGAACATGGAAAACCGCAAAAGGTACCGGTGCAGCATTATTTATACCTCCCCATCAAGAGCCTTGATCAATAGAATTCCTCGGATGTGGAAGTTGCGAGGGAGGTGGGAAAAATGGACTCGAAAACTCCCGTCATCAAGCTGTTTTATTATTCCCTGCTGGATGTCCTCTAAAGAAATTTCAACTGAATAACCATCAACAGCCTCAATTTTAAGGCCATTGCTCCAATCCAGGCCGGCTTTTTCAACAAACTTATCCAGGGCGATTCCTTCTTCCCCATTGATTTCTGCTGGGGGAAGATCCTTAATCCAGTTGGACCAGAAAACAATTTTTTCTCTACCCAGTTGTATTGAACTCAAACCCTTTACCTGGCGGCCCGCGTGCAGTTTCTCTCCGGAAAAAGTTGGGACTCCATTATCCAGGGGGTCTATATAAGTGTCGGGGATGTCTGACAAACGTTCGGTTTTTGTGTGGCCGTCTGCCGCAGAAAAGAAGATGAAATCACCAATTGGGTTGAGTTCTTCAACGATAGAAGAGATCAAAACCCGGGAATCAATAACTCCCATTTTTTCGGCCAGGGAAGAGAAAAGGTAAACAGCATCCACCTCTATTTCAAACAGGCCTCCTTCCAGTTCCGCACGGACGCAATTGCGAACCCAGTACATCATTTCTTCTCCGGGGATTACAACCCGGAGCGGGTATTCATTTTCAGGAAGTTTTTGCCCATCATCCCGGAAAATGGCCAGGAGGATATTCCGGTTTCGGAATATTTCGGGGGGAATCTGGACAACGTAGCCGTCCTCAGCAATGAAACGGAGCCCTTCCAGGCCTTCCTGGGAGTAACCTTTATTTTCGAGGATGGTCTGCAAAAGAACTCCCTGGTAGGTCCGCTGCTGTTCTTCGACCACGATAGTTACTTCTTTTTGCTCCAGGCTTTTGAGAAAAACAGGAGTTAAACTGAGCTTTTCTCCGTCGGGGAGAATTATTTCGAAAACCCATTCCACCCTGCCGCATGGTCCTGCTGCAGCCTGGGGTAATAGGGTTGTTGTTAGAAGTAGAAAAGCTAACATAATAAAAAGCGCAAGTTTTTTCATTAAAATTTTCCTCCTTGGATTATTTACTTTAGATTGTGGATGATTTAAAATAGATTAATTTGTTCCCTGGAAGTGAAAATAAAAAAACCTCCGGAAAGGGAGGTCAGGTACAGACTAAGGTACCACTCCTTTCCACACTGGGAGGCACAGCCGTTTCCAGCAGTGCCCTATCGGCTTGAGGCCAGCCCAACAAGGGGTAAGGCGTTCAAGCTCGGAGTCAATTTTCTGTTCCTTTTCTTAATTCGTGAATACCCTGGAAACCCCTTTATTTTTTGCAGGAATTTTTATAATAAGAGGAGAAATTGTTCAAAAATGTACAAGACGAGGGGTGGTTTTCCTGGGAAGAAAAATTATTTTTTATTTTTTCGTTATCTTTCTTTTTCTTTATTGCCCCACTGTGGATGCTTTTGATATCCCAGAAGTAAAAATTGAAGATGGAGTTTTACGGGCTGGCTCGGGGTGGAGAATTGATCTTGAAGGACTGCGGATAGGATTTTTAAGTGGGAGCCCGGAGGAGATTGGAATCCAGCATGGCCTTTTAATGACCGAAAACCCGGAAGAACTCAGGCAAAAAATGCTGGATAAGCTACCTTTTGCTCATCCAGAGACCCTTGGAGAGAGGTTCGCGGGGTTTTTTCTCAATACCTATGCCCGTTTTCAGTTTTACCCTGCTTTTTTAAGGCATACACCAGAAGAATATATTCGGGAAATGCGGGGCTTTGTCCTGGGGGCCTCCCGGGGGGAAGAAGACGACATTTACGATGTTATGATGGGTAATGCTGCTCAAGATCTTGAAATCGCTGCCTGTTCAGCATTCGCTGCCTGGGGGAATGCAACCGAAGACGGGGAAATTTACGTGGGCAGGAACCTTGACCACGGGGGAATGCTGGATCTGGCCAGCTACCAGTACCTGGCAATTTATGACCCCGAAAGGGGATACCGTTTTGCCGTCCATAATTACCCGGCTTTTGTGGGGACAATGAGCGGAATGAATGAAAAAGGGCTGGTTATTAGCTCAAATTATTCAATGGCCCGCAGGGAGGAAACGACAATTAATGGACTCCCCTACATGTTTATGTTACGCAATGTTCTCCAGAACGCAGCTACTATCGATGAAGCCCTGGAAATAATCAAAAATACCCCTCGAACAATTGGGCTGACCCTGCTCCTGGCTGACGGGAAAACGCCAGAAGCTGTTGTAGTGGAAATAACTGCTGATAGGATGCAGGTAAGAACTGGAGAGGATTATATCTTCGCTGCCAACCGCTATTTACATCCCGAGATGAAAGACTATCAGGCCGGGGGCTGGCTGGCTTCAGCCCTGCGGGAGAAGCGCTTTCAGGAGTTGATTACCGATGAATTCTGGGGTCAGATTGATGTCTCCGTCACCCGTGATATCATGCGGGATCGATTGCCTCCTGAAGGTTTTAAACAGGAAAACTTCGGGCAGGGTATCAACCATGAAGTGAATATGGCTTCCATGGCCATGGTTCCCTCCCGGGGGGAATTCTGGGTGGGAGCAGTAGATGATTCTGAAATTCCTTTTGCGGCTGATGCCCACTTTGTTGGGATTGATGTCCGGAAAATCTGGGAAACCGGGGAACCACCCCGGGAACCGATTGGTATTCTGGAGGCAACACCCCGGGAGGGGTACGAGGGTTACTGGTTTAAGGCTCGGGAAGCCAACCTTCTTTTAGGCCAGGGAAAAAGAGAAAAAGCCCTTGAACTCCTGGAAGAAGTTTTATCTGTTTACCCCCGGGCAGAAATGCCCCTGCTTCTGGCCGGGAGAGCCCTGATTAGAGAAGGGGAAATAGATAAAGGGATTGAATACCTGGAGCGTTTTGCAACCCTTGAGTATAACAGCGAACCGTTCCATCAAATGGAAGGTTATTTCTGGCTGGCTGTGGTTTACGATCAGGTTGGAGAGAGGGAAAAGGCAGTTGAGTATTACCGAAAAAGCTTGCAGGTCCAGATTGAAGATATGCCCCCGGCCGAAGGCGGTTACCGTTATTTCGCCGAAAAGGGAATTGAAACTCCGCTAAAGTTAACTCCCGAGGGGAGGGTATATATTCCGTGAAAAGTTTAACCCTGGCAATTTTAATTTTTAGCCTTTTATCTGTTTCCTCGATCCAGGTAGAAGCTTCAGACAATTGTAAAATAGAAGAAATTATTGTGCTGGGCCTGACCAGGACGGAAGAAAGCGTTGTGCTTTCTCAGCTTCCTTTTTCGGAAGGAGATGTCTGGAAAGAAGAGTACCGGAGATGGACCCTGCGCAGATTACAGCTTCTGGATTTCTTTGCCTATGATCCGCTGCGGGTTATTGTTGAGCCCATAGAGGATGAAAAATGCCGGGTCATTGTTCGAGCTACAGACCCGACAGTATTATACAAAGAGCCCATGAAATTTTTGCTAACAAATGCAGTGAATCTACTTTTCCGGCAATTTGAACTTTCCCTTTTTAATCCCGGGGGAATTGGAAGCAGTTTTAAGTTTTATGGCAGCTGGGGTAACTACAGGAACCTGGGGATGACAGTTTCCAGTCCCATTGGGGCGGGAATTGGTTCTGCCGGTGGACAAATTTATTCAAACTCAACAGGATTCTATAAGGAAAGTGGACTGGTATTTAAGGGCGACTACAGCAACTGGGTTGATCCTTCAATTCGTTTAACGGGTGGAATTGATTACCGGACTGGGGAGCTCAACGAACAAAAACAGATAATTATGTTACCCCGGGGAGAATTATATTATGATAATGAGTTTAAAGGAGAGATAAAGACTTCGGCAGGCTTTTTTTTCACCGGGGAAAAACCTTTTATCCGGCTTCAGGGGCAGGCTATGGGAGAACTGGGGTCATTTGTTGGATTAATCCGGGGCGGTTTCATTGCAGGGGCAAACCCACCCTTAAATTATCACTACCGCCTGGGAGGGTTTGGACTAATTCCCCTGCGGGGTCAACCAGTTGAACTGGCCCGGAATTTTTTATTGGGAACTGTAGAATACCATTTTCAAACCCCTCAGTTTATCCCCATCCTTTTTGCTGACGGGGGCTGGTATAGCCCCGGGGGAGAAGGAGGAAATATTAATATCGGGGCAGGACTGGCAATGGAAATTCCCCTCGGGGTAATCAGGGCTGATTTTGCCTGGCATCCCTTCCGGGGGACTACTGGCTTTAATATTGGTTTTGGCCACAGCTACCGCCCTCCATTTTAACCAGGGGAATTGAGAGAAGAAAAGGGCTCTTTAGGGGGCCTTTTTTTTATTTGCATAAATCGTAGGTATGTGTTAGTATATAAATAGCCATACCCCGTAGGGGTATATGGAGGTGGTTTCATGAAGTATCGGGAGAGACCTGATCAGTTTAAAAAGAAATTAATGGACAGGATGGAAAGAATTAATGGGCAGACCCGTGGAATTTTGAAAATGATTGAAGAAGACCGCTATTGTATTGATATTCTTATTCAAATAGGCGCTGTAAAAGGTGCGCTTAACCAGGTTGCCCTGCAGCTTTTCGAGGACCACAGCCAGCACTGTCTGGCGGACTCCATGGTAAGCGGGGGTAAAAAACAGGAAGAAGCAGTAGAAGAGCTGCTTACAGCACTGAAAAGAATGCTTTAAGGAGGTGGAAGAAATGAGGAAAATTATCCATATAGAAGGTATGAGCTGCGGTGGTTGTGTTGCCCGGGTAAAAAAAGCCCTGGAGGGCATTCCGGGAATAGAATCGGTTAATGTAGAACTGGAAGCCAAACGGGCAGAGGTTACCGGTCCGGAAGAGGTTCTGCAGGAAGAACAACTCCGGGAAGCAATAAGCAAACTGGGTTATACGGTTAAGGGAGTTGATTGAAGTGACTGTTGCTGCTCCTAAACAGGTGGTTTTTAATATAGAAGGCATGTCCTGTACTTCCTGTGCCCAAAGCTTGGAAAAAGCCCTGCAACGAGAAGAAGGCGTCCAGAAAGCAAGGGTTAATTTTGCAGCTGAAAAAGCATATGTTGATTACGATCCTGATCAAGTATCTATGGAGCGCCTGCAGGAGGTCATTGCGGAAGCTGGCTACAGGGGGCGGGTTGGCGGAAACCGGGAAGAACTTAACCAGAAAATTGAAGGTATGACCTGTACTGCCTGTGCCCAGGCTGTCGAAAAAAGCCTGCAGGGAAAGCCCGGGATTGAGAGCGCCCGGGTTAATTTTGCCAGTGAAACGGCCAGGGTGGTTTTTGATTCCGCCCAGATTGGCCTGGAAGAAATTATAAAGACCATAAGGGAAGCGGGTTATGAAGTTCCCGAAAAGGAAGAAAAGGGACTGGAAAGCGATCCCGATCTAAAAAATATGGCCAGGGCAGCCAGGCGAATGTGGCTTGCCGCGGGATTTGCCATTCCGATTATGGTTTTGATGATGGTCCACATGTTTATAACTCCCATCCCTTATTATTTCCCCATCATTTTCACCCTTGGCTTTGTTCCTGTTTTTGTAGCAGGATGGGAAACTCATCTCCATACCATCAGGGCGGTCCGAAATTTAAGGCCAAATATGGATACCCTGGTTTCACTGGGTTCAATTGTCCCCTATTCCCTGAATGTGCTTGCTTTCTGGATGCCCCTTTCTTCTTTTGTTGAAATGGCCGCGAGTATTATGACGTTCCACCTTGTAGGTCGTTTTCTGGAAGCCAAAGCGAAGGGTAAGGCTTCCCAGGCCATAAAAAAATTACTGCAGATGGGGGCTAAGACTGCCCGAGTTTTAACAGAGGAAGGAGAGCAGGAGGTTGCCATAGAAGAACTGGATACTGGAGATATAATGGTCATAAGACCGGGAGAAAAGATTCCTACCGACGGGGTGGTCCACAGGGGTTCAAGTACAGTTGATGAATCCATGGCAACCGGTGAATCCCTTCCCGTAGAACGTGGCGAGGGGCAGGAAGTAATAGGGGGAACAATTAACAAGCAGGGTATCCTGCAGGTAAGGGCTACTAAAGTCGGAAAGGACACATTTCTTTCCCAGGTAATAAAAATGGTGGAAGAAGCCCAGGGTTCCCGGGTTCCGATCCAGGAGTTCGCGGATCGAGTCACAGGTTTTTTTGTCCCGGGAGTTTTGGTGCTTGCTTTTGGAGCATTTATTTCCTGGAATTTATTCCCCGAATTCCATGTTGCTTTTGTCGAGTTCTTTAATTTCCCCTGGAGCAACACTGATCTGCCGATTTTTTCCCTTGCTCTTTTGGCCATGATTGCAGTTTTTGTAATTTCCTGTCCCTGTGCGTTGGGGCTTGCTACCCCGACTGCAATTATGGTTGGAAGCGGGATTGGGGCGGAAAAAGGTGTTTTAATCCGCCGGGGAGAAGCAATCCAGACCATTAAGGAAGCCCGGATGATTGCCTTTGATAAGACTGGGACCTTAACCCGGGGGAAACCCGAAGTTACTGATATTCTGGAGACCAATTATAATTCCCGGGAAGAACTGCTCATGTTTGCAGGAAGCCTGGAAAATGCTTCCGAGCACCCCCTGGGACTGGCTATTGTAGATAGAGCCAGAGCAGAAGGGGTGGAACTAAGGGAAACAGAGCAATTTGAAGCGCTGACAGGCCGGGGAGTTATTGGTAAGGTTTCCGGCAAAGAAATTCTCGTGGGGAACCGGCTTCTGTTAAAGGATAATGAAGTGCTGTTTGCAGAGGAAGAAGATAAGATTGCCCGCCTGGAAGACGAGGGAAAAACAGCAATGCTGATTGCGATTGAAGGAAAGTTTGCGGGAATTGTAGCAGTTGCAGATACCCTGAAAGAAGAAGCATTGGGGGCAATTTCGGAACTGGAAAAAATGGGTCTTTCTACTGCACTCATTTCAGGAGATAACAGGCGAACTGCAGATGCCATTGCCAGCCAGCTGGGAATCAGCAGAGTTTTGGCTGAAGTTTTACCCGAAGGAAAAGTTGAGGAAATAAAAAGGCTTCAGGAAGAATATGGGACGGTAGTAATGGTTGGAGATGGTATTAACGACGCCCCGGCCCTGAAACAGGCCAATGTTGGTATCGCCATTGGAACGGGAACGGATATTGCCATTGAGGCCGCCGACATTACCCTGGTTCGGGGAGATCTCGACGGCGTTATCCGGGGAATTAAGCTGGCCAGGGCAACCTTTAACAAGATCAGGCAAAACTATTTCTGGGCCTGGTTTTACAACGGGGTTGCTATTCCCGCTGCATTCCTTGGTTTGATCCACCCGATTATTGGGGCGGCAGCCATGGCTGCAAGTTCCCTTAATGTTGTTCTGAATTCGCTTCGCCTCCGCCGGGTTCCAATTGATCCTGCTTACAGGCGAACTAGGGAGGTATAGTTTTGGAAAGATTGGGTATAGTTGTTGGCAGGGGAGAAAACAAAGTTTCGGCCATTATCCAGTTCCGCCGCCATTCCATGTGCGGAAAATGCGGCCAGTGTTTCGGCCCCAATGAAGAGCAATTAGAGGTAAAAAACCCCATCGGGGCCCAGGAAGGCGACTGGGTCCTGGTAACAACCGGTGAAAAAAATATTTTTGCCCTGGCCTTTGGTCTGTACGGGGTTCCGCTGATTACCTTTGTTGGGGGGTTTGCTCTTGGCTATTTCCTCTGGTCAGAACTGGCAGGAGCTATTTTAGCCCTTGTCTTTACAGGTCTTTTTTTCTTCGGATTGCGGTTGAAAGAAAAAACCATTAAGGATAAAGAAGAATTTATGCCCAGGATCAAACGACTGGCTGTAGCCAGGGAGATTGACGAGTGGCAGAAGTCCTCCTGTTAAAGGGAGGACTTTTTTTCCATTAGAAGAGGATTTTGCAGAATAATAAGGAATTTTTTAAAGAGAATAATAATTGGGGAGGGAAAAAATGTGGAACATCTACAAAACTTTGATTCGGAAATCTTCGAACTTATCGGTGAAGAAAAAGCGAGGCAGAAGCGAAATCTGGAATTGATCGCTTCAGAAAATTTTGTTTCCCCGGCGATTTTGGAGGCTACAGGATCCTGTTTAACCAATAAATACGCTGAAGGTTACCCGGGGCGGAGGTATTATGGGGGTTGTGAGGTTGTTGATAAGGTGGAAAGACTGGCTATTAAAAGGTTAAAAGAGCTTTATGGTGCAGAACACGCCAATGTTCAACCTCATTCGGGTTCTCAGGCCAACCAGGCTGTTTATTTTGCCAAGATCCCCGTTGGAGGGGCCATGCTGGCCATGGATCTTTCCCACGGAGGGCACCTGACTCACGGGAGTCCGGTTAACCTTTCGGGAACCTACTACAAGGTTGGCCATTACGGTGTAACCAAGCATAAAGAAGTTATTGATTATGATCTGGTAGAAAAAATGGCGCAGGATTTGAGGCCCCGGATGATAATTGCCGGAGCAAGCGCTTATCCCCGGATAATTAACTTCAAGAGGTTCCGGGAGATAGCCGATAGTGTTGGCGCCCTTTTTATGGTTGATATGGCCCATATTGCCGGGCTCGTGGCTGCAGGACTACATCCCAACCCCGTGCCTTATGCGGATTTTGTAACTTCCACCACTCACAAAACCCTGCGGGGTATTCGCGGTGGTTTTGTTCTCTGCACGGAAGAACATGCTAAAGCAGTTGACAAAGCTTTATTCCCCGGAATTCAAGGGGGGCCTTTGATGCATATAATTGCTGCCAAGGCTGTTGGCTTTAAGGAAGCTGCGACCGAGGAATTTAACAAATATCAGCAGAGGATAATTGATAACGCCCAGGCCCTGGCAAAAGCCCTACAGGGATATGGATTACGCCTGGTTTCCGACGGGACTGATACCCACCTGATCCTGGTTGACCTGAACAATGTTAAGATTACCGGGAAAGAAGCCGAAGAGCTCCTCGATCGGATTGGTATTACGGTGAATAAGAACACCATTCCTTTCGAGACCAAGAGTCCTTTTGTTACAAGCGGAATAAGAATTGGAACTCCTGCTGTAACAACCCGGGGGATGGGTCCTGATGACATGCAGGAAATAGCCCGGTTTATTTTTGAGGCTTTGTCCCATAAAGACGACGAATCGTATCTAGATAAACTGAATGAGGAAACTCGGGAATTTTCCGAGCAGTTTGATGAAATTTAATATTTTTCAAAGCAAATTGCATGAAGACTATAACCTGAAATTTTACCGGATTAAGGGGTTTTATGAATACCCTCCCCAGATGGAATCTTTAAGCCCGCGTTGGGGAAAAATGCCTGAGAATTCACATCGGGGCTTCCTTGCAAAAATTTTAAGGGAGTATAACGCCCGACTTGGGGCGCCGGAGAGTGTTTTTGCAAATATCGACCTGCTGGCCAAACCGGGAACTACCGTAATAATTGGCGGCCAGCAGGCCGGTCTTTTTACCGGCCCCCTGATGACCATTTATAAGGCTTTGGATATTATTAACAGGGCTAAGGAGGCCTCTCAAAAAACTGGTCACCCTGTTGTTCCTGTTTTCTGGGTTCCCGGAGATGATCATGATTTCAGGGAGGTTAACCACCTCTGGATAACAAATTCGGAAAATAAGACCGAGAAAATAAGCCTGAATTCCCCTTTCCAGACCCGGCCCATCAACTTTATTCCAAGAAAAGACTCCTTCCTTGAAGCAGTAAATTCACTGGAAAAGAAAACCCCCAGGGGAAGGTTCAAGGATTACTACCTGGATTTACTCCGGGAAACGGGGCAGGAATCGGGGTCTCTGGGAGAGTGGTTTGCAAGGATTATGATTTCTCTCCTGGGAGATCAGGGTTTAATTCTTTTTGATCCCACGATCAGTGGTGCGGAGGAATTGAAGAAGGAGTTTATTTCTCTTTTTAAACCTTCTGCTGAAGAATTTTACCGGGCAGTTTCGCAAAAGGAAAGAGAGCTTGAAGAAGCGGGGTACCACGTCCAGGTCCAAAAAGATAACCGCCACACGAACTTTTTTGTTATCCTCGGGGGAGAAAGACGACCTGTTTTTAAGCAGGGGAACCGTTTTCAGAGCAGGGGAGGATACCTGGATTTGAGCGAAGATGAATTCTGGGAGTTTTTGGAAAAAGAACCCGCCGCCTTCAGCCCTGACGCTCTTTTAAGACCAATTTTCCAGGAATTTGTTTTCCCGGTTCTGGGTTCGATAAATGGTCCCGGAGAGCTTGCCTACCAGGCCCAGCTCCGCTCAGGGTATCGAACCCTGGGGCTTGAGCAACCCCTTCTTTTTCCCCGCAAGAGTTTAACCCTTGTTGAAGAGAGGTTTTTACGTCACCTGAGAAAATGGAATGTAGCTCCCGGGGAGTTTTTAGAAGAAGGAAAAAAACTTTGGAAGAAAATAGTTTCCCGGCAGACGTGTGTAGACCTGGAAAATATTTTTTCCCATCCCCGGAGGGAGATAAAAGAGGCTTACAAACAGCTGATAGGTGAATTAAAAAACGTCCACCCCAACCTGGAAGATTTAGGCCAGAAGAACCTGCAAAGAATTTTAAAGGAAGTTGATTACCTGGAGGGAAGAAGCCGGGAATTTCAGGCTGAAAAAGAAAGAAACCTCTCCAGGCAGTTTAATAAAATATTGAACAGCCTTTATCCCGAGGAAAAACCTCAGGAAAGGGTTTTAAATGTTTTTCCTTTTTTAATGAGATATGGTCCTGAATTACTGGGGATAATCCAGGAGGGCCTGAAAGAGCTAGAAGAACACGGGTTTTTAACCACAGATGGCCGGTGGAAATGACAGGAGGTTGAAGTTTATGATTGATATAGCTGCATACGGGGCTCACCCGGATGATCTTGAACTGGCAATTGGAGGAACGATAGCAGCTCACGTGGATAAGGGTTTTAAGGTTGTTGGGATTGACCTGACCCGGGGGGAAAAAGGCAGTAATGGGACACCCCAGTTAAGGGCGAAGGAAGCAGCAGAAGCTGCAGAGGTCCTGGGCCTTTGGCAGAGGCTTAACCTGGGACTTCCAGACCTGGGGGTCAAAGTTGATGATGGCCATCTCGCTGTTGTTGTAGAATCCATTCGACAGCTTCGGCCGCGGCTGATTTTTGCTCCATACTGGTTTTCTCACCACCCGGACCATGAAAATTCTGGCTTTTTATTGCGCAAGGCATTTTTTGTTTCCGGATTGAAAAATTTTGAGACAAAAAGCCCTCCCTACAGAGCTGAAAGGATATTTTACTTTGCGATCCCCCAACACGTTAACCCTACCCTGGTTGTTGATATTTCAGATTATTTCCAGAAAAAGCTGGAGGCCATTGAAAAATATGAATCCCAGTTCAGCAGGGAAGGGAAGGCTTTCCCTACCAATATTAATGCTCCAGGCTTCTGGAAGAGAATTGAGAGCGGCAATCTTTACTGGGGCAGGCAGGCGGGAGCAACCTATGGTGAACCTTTCTATTCACCGAAGGTTCCCCTGGTTCCGGATTTTTTCTGGGGAAAAAAGGAGAAAGACCAATGAAAATAGGTATAATATGCTTTCCCTCTTATGGTGGGAGTGGTGTTCTGGCTACAGAATTAGGCTGGCACCTGGCCCATTTGGGTAATCAGGTCCACTTTATTAGCTACGACCAGCCCTTCCGCCTCAAGTTTCACGAAAATATTTTTTACCATCCCGTAAACACTCCCCATTATGACCTTTTTCCCTTTCCTCCCTATTACCTGGCCCTTGTTAATAAAATAGCCCAGGTGGTTGAAGAACAGGACCTGGATCTTATCCATGCCCATTACGCTGTCCCCCACGCCCTCGCTTCCCAGCAGGCACTGGCAATGGTTGATAGGGAAGTAGGATTGGTTACTACTCTCCACGGAACAGATATTACCCTGGTGGGAAATAATGAGTCATTTTTTCGAACTACCCGTTATGCAATTATGAACAGCCCTGGATTGACTGCAGTTTCCTGCGACCTGGCTAAATTAACCAGCGAAGTTTTTGATATTAAGCGCCCGATAAAGTGTATATACAATTTTGTTGATACCAGGGAGTACCAGAGGATGAGGCCAGAAAACATCCCCTGCCGCTTGCGTTACAGGTCGAAAGAAGAAAAGTTGATTATCCATATATCTAATTTCCGGGGTGTGAAAAGAGTTGAGGATTTAATTGAGGTGTTTGACCGGGTCCAGAAGAAAGTTTCTGCCCGCCTGCTTTTGATCGGAGATGGCCCGAGCAGGGATAGTGTTGTGGCAAGGGTCCGGGAAAAAAGGCTGGAGAATAAAGTTGTATTTTTAGGAGCCCAGGATAACGTAATTCCCCTGCTATCAATTGCTGACCTCATGGTTTTACCCTCGGAAAAGGAAGCTTTTGGTCTTGTTAATATTGAAGCCATGGCCTGTGAAGTTCCAGTTCTGGCAACAGAAGTAGGAGGCATTCCCGAAGTAGTATCCCACGGGGAAACAGGGTTCCTGGCCCGGGTAGGAGATATTGAAAAAATGGCCGAACTGGCCATTGAAATTTTAAAAAATCCTGACCTGCAGAAAAAAATGGGCCTGGCCGGGCGCCAGAGGGTAATTGACAATTTTTCCAGTGACAGAATTGTTCCCCTGTATCTGGATTATTACCAGGAGATCAAGGGTGGGCAAAACCGAAAAGCAAAGACGAACATTAATTATTAGCATGTCCTGGCCGGTTATGCTGGAAATGGTCTCCCTCACCGTAAACAGGTTGTGGATATGATGATGGTTGGGCGGTTGGGTCCTGCTGCAATCTCGGCAGTGGGTTTGAAGAACATCCCCATCCAGTATACTATACAGCTTTTTAATGCGCTGAGTGCGGGAACCACTGCCCTGGTCTCCAGAGCAGTTGGGGGCGGGAAAACCCAGGAAGGTCAGGAAATTTTACAGCAGTCCTTTTTTTGAGTGCCGCCGCTGCTATCAGTATGGGTCTGGTGTTTTTGCGCTGGGCACCAGCAATTCTGGGCTTTTTTGGCCCGGAAGCAAGGGTTTGGAACTTGGTTCAGTATATATGAGGGTGATGGTCCCCGGTTTTATCGCCATGTTCATTTCCCTGGTGATTGCCGCGGGTCCCAGAGATGCAGGAGATACAAGGACACCCATGAAAATTAACCTTGGTGTTAGTATGCTGAATGTCCTGGGAAATTACCTTCTGATTTTTGGTCCCGGACCTTTTCCCACGATGGGGTAGCAAGAGCGGGACTGGCTACTTCCCTAGCCGGGACAATTGGGGCCGGGTTCCTGATTTTTTTAATAATTTATAAACACACCTTCCTCAGGATGCAGGGTTTGGGGCTGAAATTGAAGTTTGACCTGATTGGAAAGGTCCTGAATATTGGCCTGCCTGTTTTTGGCGAACAGTTGATAATGCGGCTGGGGCACCTATTTTATGAGCGAATGGGCGCTTCGCTGGGGACTGCTGCGTATGCTGCTGACCAGGTGGCTCTTAAAGCTGAAGCCTTTTCTTATATGCCCGGTTTTGGCCTGGCTGTTGCAACGGCAACCGTTGTTGGAAAAACCTGGGCGCAGGCCAGCCTGAGGAGGCAAGCGCTGTTGCGCATTGTCGCTTTTGCTCAGCTCCCTATGGCCACCCATTTCATCTATTCCTGGGGGTTAAGGGGAGCAGGAGAGACTAAAAGCGTTTTTACAGCACCGCAGTTGCAACCTGGGCAGGCAGACTTCTTTTCGGTTACATATGTATCCGGGTTTTAGATCTGAGCCTTTACGCGGCCTGGCTGGCGATGCTCGTTGACTGGCTTTTGCGCGGAACCTACGTCCGCTTGAGATTTATTCGCGGCCACTGGAAAAAAATCCAAGTCTGAGGGAAAAAGAGGTGAAGTGGGTGCCATTTCTTAACCGGTTTTTTTACGCCGCGGGGGGAGCAGGTTTTAACCTCCTGGAAAGGGTTTTAACAACGTGGTTGATGTATTATTATGTTCCTCCCGGGGATGCAGCACGAAGTCCGCTGGTAGCTGCAGGTATCTTCGGGTCGATAATGTTTTTCGGCAGGGTTGTCGATGCCCTGGCGGATCCAGTAATTAGTAACTGGTCGGATAATTCCCGTTCATCCCGGGGAAGACGCTGGCCCTTTTTATTCTGGGGAGCCGTTCCCCTAGTCGGTGTAACCATTGCCATGTTTTACCCTCCCGTGGCAGAAAAGAGCGCGGTAAATGTTTTTTACCTGGCCCTCATGCTCGGATTGTTTTTCTTCTTTTTTACCCTTTACGTATGTCCCTACCTGGCTCTTTTGCCGGAAATTGCCCGCAGCAAAGGGGAGAGAGTTGACCTGACTACTCTCCAGGCGGTTTTTATGCTCCTGGGAACCGCCCTGGCCATGGTGGCCTCGGGGCCCCTGGTGGAAAGGTTTGGCTTTGTAGCCATGGTCTGGATTATGGGTTTTTTTGCTCTAATGTTTCTTTACATGCCTGTTTTTGCAATAGACGAAAGGAAGTTTTCCCGGGCCAAACCCGCGGGCCTAAAACTGGGTGAAGCCCTGAAAATGACTTTCCAGAATAAGGCCTTTTTAATTTATCTTGTAGGAAATGCCCTTTACTGGTTTGGTTTTAATATTATTACCATGGGAGTTCCCTATTATGTTACTGTTTTAATCGGGGTTGGAGAGGGACAGACCAGTATTTTTCTGGGGGCTGTTTTCGGAGTTGCCCTTTTCTGTTTTCCCCTGGTTAATCTGGCTTCAAAAAAATGGGGAAAAAAGGCGATTATGTTATTTAGCCTGGGGGCCTTAATAATCCTCCTGCCGATGATTTTCTTTTTTAATGATCCCCTGATCCCCCTGAGCCCCTATAATTTTGGGCTTTTAATAATGGCCCTCCTGGGAGTGCCCCTGGCTTCTCTATTTATTGTCCCCAATGCAATTGTCGCTGATGTGACCGATATTGACGAAATGGTTACGGGAAAGCGGAGAGAATCAATGTATTTCGGAGCTCAGGGAATTGTTTTAAAATCGGTTATAGCCCTGTCTTCCCTGACAATGGGACTATTATTTCAGTTTTTTGGTAACAGCGCTGCCGAGCCTCTCGGGATCCAGTTAACAGGTCCGGTCGCTGCCTTTTTTATTCTGATCGGGTTTTTGGTATTCACCCGTTATCCGGAAAAGGATGAGGTTGTAAAAGGAGAAATAGATCCCGAGGAATTAATAATAAATTGAAAAGAGGAGGGGTTCCGTGGAAATCCGTTTTGGAACTGATGGGTGGAGAGGTTTAATTGCCCAGGACTTTACTTTTGCCAACCTGGAAAGGGTTGTCTTGGCAATTGCCCATCACCTTGGAAAAACAAAGGAAAATCCTAAAGTTTTAATCGGTTATGATACCCGCTTTTTGGCCCGAGAATTTGCTTCCCGGGCTGCAGGGGTATTGAACAGAAAGGGGATCAAGGTTTACCTGGGGTCCTGTCCCCACCCGACTCCTGCAGTGGCCGCGGGGATACTTAACTTAAAAACCGATGGAGCCATTATGCTGACCGCTTCTCACAACCCTCCTCAGTACAGCGGGATAAAATTTATTCCCCGGGATGCTGCTCCCGCCCTCCCGGAGGTAACAGAAGATATTGAAAAGGAACTGGAAAGACTTCAGGGGGAAGAGATTTACACAATGGGAAAGGAGGAAGCAATACAGCAGGGTTTGTTTGCAGACTGGAACGGCAAAAAAAATTACCTGGAGCGCCTGCGCAAAACCATTGACTGTAATTTGCTTGAAAAAACCCCTTCCCGGGTAATAATTAACCCCCTATTTGGAGCGGGGCAGGGGTACCTGGAAGAATTCCTGGGTGAACTCGGCTGGAAGGTTGAAGTAAGAGAAAGCGGACTGGATCCCTATTTTGGTGGGAGCATGCCTGACCCCTCCGAAAATAGGCTAAAAGAGCTGGCCGGGGAAGTAAAAAAGAGCTCCGCCAAACTGGGCCTTGCCCTGGACGGAGACGGGGACAGGTTTGGGATTATTGACGAAGAGGGTTTTTATTTAACTCCCAATCAGTTTTTATTTCTCGCGGCCTTTTACTTACTCAAGGGAAGGAAAATGAGGGGGAATCTGGGCAGGACGGTAGCCACTACTCACCTCCTGGACCGTATTGCCAAAGAAAAGGGTTTGGAGATTATTGAGACTCCAGTTGGCTTTAAGTATATTGGTGATCTTTTAAAGCAGAGGAAAATTCTGCTTGGTGGAGAAGAAAGTGGTGGCCTGAGTATTGCTTCACACCTCCCGGAAAAAGACGGTATTTTGGCCTGCTTGTTGGCCTGCGAGATGATTTCTTTCTATGGAAACAGTCTGGGGGAAATACTGAACCAGGCTTATAATAGGTTTGGATTTTTGGCCAGCCGCCGTTATGATCTCGCCTTTGAGAGAAACAGCAAGGAGTCGGTTTTGAAAGGGTTGAAAAACCTTGCCCCCAGTCAGCTTGACGGGGAGGAAGTAGTTCAGCGAAATACAATTGATGGTGTCAAATTAATCCTTGCAGGGGGGGACTGGGCTCTACTCAGACCATCGGGCACAGAACCTCTGGTTCGTTTATATGTTGAGTCCGAAGAAGAAGAAAGGATCCAGCGACTTGCTGGGGAAATCCGCGGAATTTTGGGGATTTAAAAGAGATGTCTTCCGCTGGCAGAAATGGAATTCTTTTTGTTTTCTTTGGTATAATCTTTTGCTGAAAAATTTTTCTGCGTAATCTGTTTTGGTTGGGGGTTTTGGCAGTTAGGGGTAAATATATTCTGTTCGGGAAGGAGGTTGGCTATGAAAGCATTTTTCTTTATTCTGGTCATTATTTTAATTCCTTTTGTTTCTGTTCTGGCAGAAGAAGCGATTTTTATCCACGAGGATGAAATAGGGGATGATTATGGTCCAGGAAATTATGTTTATCCCCTTCATCCCCATTTTCATCCTCACGAGGGGCTTTTTGATCTGCATAAATTTCGGGTTCGGGCTGGTGAAGAAATTTATTATTTTGATTTTACTTTTGGCAAGCTAACCGATCCCTGGGAGAGCTTTTTCGGGTTTACCCACCCCCTGGTGCACTTATATATTGATAATAGTGAGGGAGGAAGTACCGAACCAGTAAAACCAGTCCTTGAGGTTGAGATGAGCCCCGAATTTCCCTGGAACAGAGCCATTGTTTTTTCCGGCTGGTGGATACAGGGTTTAAAAGAAGGGGAAGAATGGCGGTCCCCGGAAGAAGATGTTTCCTGGGAAAGCCCACGGCCGACAAGCCTGGAGGGCTCAGATCTCTCAGTTGAGGGAGATACCATAACCCTGGAGGTACCGGCTGAGTGGATAGGTCCCCTGGAAGATGCCCGCTATTACGTCCTAGTTGGAGCCTATGATCCCCTTGATCCCTATTATTTCCGGGAAATCAGCGAACAAGCTTCCCTATGGAGTTTTGGAGGGGGAGAGGGCGAAAATGGAAATCATCCAATAATTGATATTTTAGTTCCAGAAAATTTAGTCCAGGAAGAGCTCCTGGCCTATAAGAATCCTGTTTTGCAACCAATTGGACCTATACCCCCTGAGGAAATTAATTACCATGCCCTGATTTTAATCACCTTATTTTTCCTGATTCTTATCGGGGGAGGTTTTTTCTTGGTCTGGAAAAAAAAGGCCTCGTAAGCCAGAAGGAATTTTTTTAAGTCCGTCGAAGTCATTAATATAGAAAGTAGGCATATTTTTTGCATACGGAGGCCAGGGATGAAAGACATTCAGTTTGTAATTATTACGGGAATGTCCGGTGCAGGTAAAACCCTTGCCCTGAAAATATTTGAGGATCAGGGCTTTTTTTGTATAGACAACCTGCCCCCAGCATTTTTAACCAAATTATATGAACTCTGCCTGCATGGAGCGGGCCAGGTGGAAAGACTGGCCGTTGTTATCGATATCCGCGGAGGCGATTTTTTTGATGCGTTGTTCCAGGAACTGCAGGAAATGGAGACCAAGGGCTACCGATTTGAGATCCTGTTTTTAGAAGCTGGAGATGAAGCCCTTGTTCGCCGCTACAAGGAAAGCCGTCGCAGACACCCCCTCGCTCCTGAAGGGAGAATTCTAGATGGTATTGCTCAGGAAAGGAAAAAACTTGAGGAACTTCGTGGGAAAGCCCATCGGGTAATTGATACTTCGGATATGTCCAGGGATCGCTTTTCGGGTGTTTTGGGCAGCTATTTTTTTACCGAAGAAAAACAGAAAAAAATGAGCATAAACATAACAACGTTTGGTTACAAGCACGGAGTACCCCTTGATGCCGACCTTGTAATGGATGTTCGTTTTTTGCCAAATCCCCACTATGTTTCTTCACTCCAGCCTTTTACCGGCCAGGACCAGGAGGTTCAGGACTACGTCTGTAAATGGCCCCTGACCCGTCGTTTTGTGGAAAAATTTTTTAACCTGGTTCTTTTTCTGCTTCCACAGTTTATTAACGAAGGGAAGTCACATCTTGTCATCGCCCTGGGCTGCACCGGGGGCAGGCACAGGTCAGTTGCCATTGGAGAAAGGTTGAAAAAGTTCCTCGCTGAAAGAGGTTATAACGTCCTATTAGAACACCGTGATAAATTGAAGGGTGAGGTCTAGGAGGGAATTTTATGCTGCGATGGCTTTTGCCGGGAATGAAGGTCAAGCGCTGGCTAGCTATTGCCCTGAGCGGTTTGATTTTAATTCTGATTAGTCTTTTGTTTCTTTTAGATATAGAAATTTTCAATGATTTATCCCAACTGGTGGCAACCCTGGAAGAAGAACTGGTTCCTGCAGCTGGTATTTTAATTGGCCTGATGATCCTGGGAGGGGGCTTGCTCTTTCTAACCGTTGGGTTGCGCGGGATGGTAAATTCGCTCTTTAAAACCCTGCAGCCTGATCCCGATGATGACTTGGCAACGGTTGTTTATCACCGCCGGTTGCAGGAAAGGGGTCCCCGGGTTGTAGTTCTGGGCGGGGGAACCGGGCTGGCTACATTGTTGCGCGGAATCAAAGAATATACGAGCAATATTACCGCTATTGTTACCGTTACCGATGATGGCGGCAGTTCGGGAAAAATCCGAGATGAAATGGGAATTTTACCTCCCGGAGATATCCGAAACTGTCTGGTGGCCCTGGCTGAAGCCGAACCCCTGATGCAGAAACTATTTCAGTATCGTTTTTATGGAAATGCTGACCTTGATGGCCACAGTTTTGGTAATCTTTTTATTGCGGCCATGTCTAAAATATCCGGGGATTTTGAAACAGCAATTCGCCAATCCAGCAGGGTTCTAGCGGTACGGGGCCGAGTTTTACCTTCCACCCTGACCAACTGCCTGCTCTGTGCGCGGTATACTGATGGGACAGAAACCAGCGGAGAAACGAACATTCCCCGCCCTGAACGCAGGATAGAAAAGGTTTATCTTAACCCCCTCAACTGCAAACCGCACCCGGACACAATTAAGGCAATAAAGGAAGCGGAAATAATTGTCCTGGGGCCGGGAAGCCTTTATACCAGCATTATTCCCAACCTCCTGGTAAAAGGAATTCCCGAAGCTCTTTGTTCTTCAGAGGCCATGAAAATATATGTGTGTAATGTTATGACCCAGGCGGGAGAAACGCATGGTTATGACGCGCGGGACCACCTGGAAGCAATTGAAAAACACAGCGGGGGCAGAATCGCGGATTATATTATTGTAAATAACAAAAAGGTAAATCCCTGCTTCGCATCCCGCTACGAAGATGAGGGAGCATATCCTGTAAACTTTGACCTGGTTAGTTTGAACAAAAAAGGAATTAATGTAATTGAAAGTCCTCTTCTTGATGAAGAAGATTATGTCCGGCACAACTCCCAGGCTCTGGCCAGGGAGATTATGGACCTGGCCGGGTATCTCCGTAATGGGCGGGAGAACCCCCTTTTAAAACTCTGGAACTGGGGGTGGTAGTATGTCCTTCAGTAACAGGGTTAAAGAAGAGTTAGTTCGCCTTCCCCTGGGAACCGGGATAGAGATAAAGGCTGAACTGGCCGGGTTACTCCTGAGCAGCGGAAATTTAACAATTGATAACAGGGGAGTGGGTCTGCGATGGGAATCCGAGGGGGCCCAGGTGGCCCGCCGCCTTTATGCTCTCCTGCGGAAGGGCCAGGAAGATCTGCAGATCCAGATCAGGGTAGGGGACCGGGGACAGGTGGGGGGAACTCAGCGCTACCACCTTGCAATTGCTCCCCAGGAAAGCTTAGGCCGACTGCTGGAGGAGCTGGGTCTTGTTGAAAAAAATCGTTTTCCTGCTGGGCGGGTCCCCTTCAGCCTGCTCCAGAGAGAAAGCCCCCGGCGGGCTTTTATCCGCGGTTATTTTCTGGGCAGGGGATCGATAAATAATCCTGAATCGGGTTATTACCTGGAAGTCCTCTGTGAACGAGAGGAAGTGGCCAGGGATGTTCAGAAATTAGAAACTCGATTGGGGCTGACCCCGGGTATTAGGAGTCGGAGAAAATTCTGGCTGGTGTATTTGAACCGGGTTGAAGATATTCTTACCTTTTTGAACCTTGCGGGGGCTCACCGCGTTCTACTTGATGTGGAGAGCAGCCGGATATTTAAAGAAATGCGGGGAACTGTTAACCGCAGAGTTAACTGGGAAACTGCCAACCTTGAAAAAACAATCCAGGCCGGCTTAAAACAGTTAGAAGATATCAGGTTAATTGCAGTGAATATAGGTTTGAACAACCTTGCCCCAGGTCTTCAAGATATTGCAAGGCTTCGGATCCGCTATCCCCATCTGACCCTTAAAGAACTGGGGGAGCGCTGCAAGCCTCCTGTGGGGAAGTCTGGCGTAAACCACCGTATGCGCCGAATTAACCGGATAGCTGACGGAATTCGTAGAGAGGGGAAGTGAACCAGCATGCAGATGAACCTAAATCTGCGCTTGGAGCAGAAACAGACCTTAATAATGACGCCGCGTTTACAGCAGGCTTTAAATATTCTACAACTTTCCACCCTTGACCTAAAAGAACTGCTGCAAAAAGAGGCCGAGGAAAATCCCCTCCTGGAGGTCGGTGAACAGGAGGAAACCATCAGTCTTGATGACAAAGGTTCGGAAGAGTTGGAAGAGATTTTTGCCAACACCGATTATGCCTTTAACCGGGAAATAAGGAATGATGGAGAGGAAAGGATTGAAGAAAAAATTCTTGCCCAGCCCATCAGTCGAGATGAATACCTGACCAGGCAGATGCACCTGCTTCTGCCTGATAAAGTTCAGCGAAGAATAGCTTCCTTTTTGGTTGGCTCCCTTGACGAAAAGGGGTACCTGGCAATTTCCATTCACCAGGTTGCAAGATTGCTGGGAGTATCAACTGAAGAGGTCGAAGAGGTCCGGGAATTACTCCTGGAACAGGACCCACCAGGACACGGAGCCGTGAATATCCAGGAAGCTCTGGCCCATCAGCTTGCAGCCCTGGAAGCCCCTGAAAAGCAAAAGGAATGGGCCCGAAAAATTGTTGGTTATCACTGGGCCGAACTGACCCGGGGCAAGTGGCCTTCTATTCGCCGCAAGTTCAAACCGGGTCCAGAAGCTTTTGACAGTGGAGTGACCCTGCTGCGCTCTCTATATCCCTATCCCTCAGCAGCTTACGAAGAACAGCAGATCCGCTACCTGGAACCGGATATTATTCTCGCCTGGGGCGATAATGAGTGGCGGATTATAATGAATGATGCCGTTTATCCCCGCCTGCGCCTGGGAGGAAATTATCAGGCCCTCTGGAAGAAAAGAGACAATCCGGAAGTAAGGGAGTTTCTGGAGAGGAAGTTGAAAGGCGCGCGATGGCTGCTGCGCTGCATTGAACAGCGCCGGGTTACACTTTACCGGATAACAGAGGCACTTTTGGAACTGCAGGGAGATTTTTTCTCATCCGGCAAAAAAGCACTGAAACCGCTTGCCCTGAGAGATGTTGCGGAACGGCTGGGTCTGCATATTTCCACAATATGCCGGGCCACCACGGGGAAATATATCCAAACTCCCTATGGAATATATGAGTTAAAATATTTTTTCAATAGCGGTGTGGAGTCCCACTCCTCGGTAAGCATTAAAGAACTTATCCGGGAAATGGTGGACAAAGAAAAAAAGCAAAAACCCCTGAGCGATCAGGATATTGCCAATGAACTGGAAGAAAAACAGGATATAAATATTTCCAGGAGAACTGTTGCCAAATACCGGAAACAGCTCCGGGTTCCATCGTCAACAGAAAGAAAAAGGTTGCTTTAAAAAGGGGTGGACAAATTAATAGTTTAGAGGTAAAATATAATTATAGTTACTCATCAATGATGAGGGGGGGGACCGAATTTGAGCCACGATCCTTACAAGCGGGGGGCCTTTAAGGCCAACCCCTATTATGCTAAAAATAAAATAACCAGTGATCTTGTAGTTATCCTGCAGGGATATTTCCCCGATCGTAACCTAGAACTTATTAAACCAATTTCCCGCGCACTTTTATCTGGTGAAATCCACGAAATAATTTTAACCGACGAGGACGCGGGACCAGGGGATACGGTAAACAATATTACTTACCTGGGGTTTGTCGAAATTGCAGGCGCTGGGGTTGCAGTTGCTGGAGACATTGTTTCCGTTGATGGCAAGGAAGTCGGCCGGCTTGCTGGTTTTGATATAACTCACATGCCCAATCACATTAATATTGTGATAAAGACTGATTTACTTAAGAGTGGAGCTGACCAGGGCTTCTGCCTTGGACAAACTTTAGAATTTCGTGCCGGAGGAGGTGAATAATATGAAGATCGAGCAAAGAATCGAGGAAATGGGTTTGACCCTGCCCGAAGTTCCTGCCCCCCTTGCCGCCTATGTTCCTGGCCAGAAAACCGGACGCTTTATTTTCACCGCGGGACAGCTCCCCCTGCAGGGTGGAGAGCTCAAGTACAAGGGAAAACTGGGACAGGACTATTCCGTCGAGGAAGGTTATGAGGCTGCAAAAATCTGTCTCCTCAACTGCCTTGGAGTAATCAAGAAGATCGCCGGAGACCTGGACAAGGTCAAGCAGGTGGTAAAAATTAACGGGTTTGTTAATAGTGATCCTAATTTTACCGATCAGCCCAAGGTCTTGAATGGTGCATCTGAACTATGTGTTGAATTATTCGGAAAGAATGGTGAACATGCTCGCGCTGCTGTTGGTTCGGTAAGCCTGCCAATGGGAGCGGCGGTTGAAGTTGAAATGATTGTGGAACTGGAAGAGTAGGAGAATTTAACGAGTCTTGGGAATTGAAAAATTCAGGGGAGAGTGAAAAAATGTTAAAATTTGAAATGTATAAAAAACTACTGGCAGAGAAAGGCGAAATCTTTGCCAAAGCTAAAAAAGCTGCAGATGAAATTGGAATAGGACCGGACCTCTCCGGAAAATTTGGCCTAACCGGTGCTATCTCCGGTATGCCTGCCCCTCTGCGGGACGACATTATGGAAGCCACCGAAAAGGGAGCAAAAGAGGTAATGCCCCTGGCGGGCCTGGTCGATGAAATCCGAACTCTGGTCAAGCATTATTACGGCGATGAATTTGATGCAGTTTCCACCCCGACCTGTGAAGCAGGACTCTGGCTGGCTTTTGACGTCCTGGTTAGCCCACCTTATACGGGTCGCGGTGATAATTATCGCTCTCGCTACATTGCCCTCTATGAAAAGCACCTCCACCACCAGGGAAGCTATGGTCGTCCCTTCCCCGCACACTACAAGGATGTACTGGCCGAGCGGGGATCAACCCCGGGCGAACTTGGCTTCAATGGAAAAAGACAGTACAATACAGATGTTATTCTGGCCAAGCTGGAAGGCGCCAATTATGAGCCGCATGGCATCAAGTACCACCCGTCTTTGCAGTTGACCAACGTTGATGTTGATGCTTCCATGAAGAAAATTGGTAAAATTGCCGAGAGGCATGCCGCCTATCTTAACGGTTTAACCTCCCTGGGTTACGATACCCCTGGTTATGGTTATGGAGATTTAGATAACGAGGGAACACCCCGCCTGCAAAAGCTGATGGGAGAACTCGCCAGAGATTATGATGTCCCCTATATTGTAGATAATGCCTGGGGGCTGCCCTTTATCGGCGTTGATATCCGCAAAAACAACGCTGACCTCATGATTTACAGCATGGATAAAGCAACGGGAGCCCCGACCTCCGGCTTGATTATCGGGCGGGAAGAGTACATGGTGCCCCTGCGCCGGGCTCTTGGTGTCCACGGCGAACGCTGGGGAACAACTGGTTCCTACGGAAAAGCTTCCCACGTAATTTTTGATCCCGGTAAAGAAGCCTTGCTGGGTCAGGTAGCTGCCCTCAAGGCTCTGCAGGAAAATCCTGAACTTTACAAAAAGCCTGTTGAACAGACCTATGATATAGTAATGGAAGAACTCCAGGCCCTGCCCGAGAAAATTCGGAAGAACCTGGTTGTATCCAAGTCGTTCAACTCCGGTACTGTTGAAATTAACTATGAGGCAACCTGGAACGGAGAAGAACCTGGGTTCCCCATTTTCACCATCGAAGACATGTATGGATCCAGCAACCTCCTGCAGTCTGGTTTGAAAGAGATGGGTATTATACCCACCATTGCTTATGATGGAAATATCTTTATTTCTCCCGGGCAGAATACTACTGATGATAAAGGGAACCTGATCGAAGAGCGGATGCGCCTGGCAATTAAGGGTCTGGTCCGCCTGATGGAAATTATCGGTCAGCACGCCGGGATTATGTAAAAGGCTTTTTTAACACCACGAGGCGGAGAAAAATCGTAAAGCGGTTTTCTCCGCTTCAATCTATATATTGGGATGGGGGCTTTGTTCCGGTGGGGACCGATATGCCCCGGGGTGAAGCCCCCTATTCCTATAAGAACTAAAAATGGTTTGTTTAAGAGGAGGTGGTTTTTTGCAGCAAAATGGGGATAAAGAACATTATGTTCTGGAAATTATCGCGGGTTACTCTGAACCCGTGGGCTCGGGGACAATCAGCAATGATTTAAGGCGAAAGGTAGGCGGGGTTAGCGAAGCCACAGTTGGCAGGATCCTCAGGCGCCTGGATGAGCAGGGCTGGACCCAAAAGGATGGCTTTAGAGGCCGGGTTTTAACCCCGGAGGGACAGGCTGCTCTGCAGGAATTTCGAGATGATAAAAGAAGGAGAATGGATACAAATCGGTTCCTGGAATTAACCAGGGTGGAGGAGAAAGAAGAACTGGTAAATATCCTAATTGCACGCCGGGCAATTGAAAGGGAAATTGCTCGGCTGGCTGCAGAGAAAGCCACGGAAGAAGATATTCACCAGTTGAATGAAATAATTGCCAAGAACCTGACAAAGCTGGAAACCTCTCAACCAGGAGCCGATGAAGACGTAGCTTTCCATAAGCTGCTGGCAGAAATTGCTGGTAATAAAATTCTGGAAGCAGCCCTGAATTTGATCAGGGGGGAAGGTCAGTTATCTCCCATCCTGGAATATGTCCGGCAAAAGGTTGGCAGTGAAATTGTTGCTGATCACAAGAAGGTAATTGAAGCAATCGCCTGGGGAGATTCCGAAGGAGCGGAGAGGGCAATGGTTGAGCATATTGAAGGAATTATTTTCGATGTTAATAGATACTGGGAAAAATTCGGGGGCAAGGGGTGAGAAAAAATTGGACGCAAAGGCAAGAGTTGTTGATGCGCTTGATATTGAAACCTTTCTTATCTGCGAGAATGAGGAAGAAGGAAGAAGGATTTCTGCTGGTTTAATGGAAAGCATGGGTTGTAGTGATTTTGATCTTGTTTATATCCAACACGAAGGAATCGGAGCCCGGGTTCGCATAAGGGCTTATGTAAATCGTCCTGGCGACCGCTATACCTGGCTGGAGGGAGGAGAAAAAGATGAGTAAAAAAAGAGTACTCTTATCCCCCCTGGATCCTGTTCACGATATCGGGCTTAAGATGATAAAAAATGCCCTGGATGAGGCGGGGCATACCACCTTCCTTTTACCCCCTGATGTTACCCCTGGAGAAATAGTCGAGGAAGCCCTGGACAAGAAAGCCGAGGTGATTTTGCTTTCCCGAACACTGGGCTATGGGGTCGCAGAGCTTCTGGGTCGTTTTGTGGACCTTATTGAGGGAGCGGGGATCCGCCACCAGGTTCTGCTGGGAATCGGAGGTATGGCAATAAAGCCCGAACTGGCTGCTGAGCTTGGCTTCGATCAGGGTTTTGGGCCCAAAACTCCGGTTGAAGAGGCTGTTGCTTTTGTCGAGGGAAGGAATTATGTTCCCACACAGGAAGAAAGTACAAAGAAAAAAGGCGATCTGCTCCGGGAACGAACTTATGATTATCACCACGAGGAAATTAAAAGTTTGCTGGAAGAAATTGCAGAGAAAACTCTCCAGTGGTACCGGGAAATTGACAGCCCCGGGATTAAAAGGGCAGAGCTTCGGGAAGCAGGTTCAGCAGGCGGACAGGACTATCTGGAACAGAGTTCCGATAGCATCAGGGATTATTTTAAGGAGGGAATTCTTCCCTCGGGCCTCCGCCTGATTGGGGATGAAGAGCAAAAAGCCCTGGAAAACATGATTTCAACTGGTATGGTAGAAAAACCGCGTATCCTGCAACGCCAGCCCCATCAACCCCTGGTTTTCATTCAGTACGGGACCGGTTGTCCCTTCATGGATATTGCCCATATTAAAGGGACTGAGGCTTGGGGAGCAGATGGAGTGGTCCATTTTGATCCTTCCTGGGGAGCAAAAACCGAGGGACTTCTGGCAGGTCTTTTGAGTCACGAAGAAAATGGCTCGGTGCTGACGGAAAAAAACCTGGAATTAATCAAGAAAGCCCTGGAAAAATCAACCCTGTGGCAGGTTCGGGCGCACCGGGGATTAAATACTCCGGAAACTGTCCTGCTGGCAGGAGAAGCCGGGGCGGACCTGACCAAGATTAACCCGGTCTATGGTTCTCTGGGGGGAGGAACTGACCCGGAAAGGTTACTGGCTGATGGCTTAAAAGCAATGGAATATGCTGCGCGGTATAATATGCCATTTGATATGCCGACAAACGAAGAGCTCTCTGGTGTTCCTGCCTACAAGGCTTTTGCAGGAATGTTGATTGTAACCCACCTGGGGCTTGCTCTCGGGGCAAAACCCGTACTTCAGCCGCTTTTCTGCTATTCTCCCGAAATGATGCTCGGAGGGCAGATGGAAGATAATTATATTGATTACAATGCTGCCAAGGTGATGGCCCTCCGCGGAATTATTGACGCACCTATCTGGGCAGGTGCACCTATAGGGTTTTTAACCCATACGGAAGAGAGGGTTCAGTCAGCAGTTTCAACATCATTCCACGCTGGGATGGCAGCATCCCTGGGTATTGAAGGTATCTCAATCGCCTCCACCGATGAAGCCTATTCCGGAGGGCCGATAACTCTCCCTGCAAGGATAGATACCCTGCAGGGGACGGGAGAAGCTTTCAGATTTCTGGGAAGTGCCAGAATGCAGCCCACCGCAAGGGCGGAAGAATGGGCGGAAGAACTGACAAGCAATATCCTCAGGGTTTTAAAAGAGGTTGCAAAAAATGGTTCGTTTTTGGATAGCCTTTATCAGGGAATTTTAGGAAGCAAAGAGGAAGGGGCATATCCCGGGCGAAATGGCCGGAGGACGGTGCAAAAAAGAAAATGAAAGTCCTTGGAATAGCAGGAACAGCCAAAAATACAGGGAAAACCACAACAACCATGGCCTTAATTGAAACCGCGGGGGAAAAGTCTATTCCCCTCGCGGTTACTTCTATTGGTCTGGACGGAGAAGAATTTGACCAGGTGACGGGTTTACCCAAACCCCGGCTTAAATTACCAGAAGGAGCATACCTGGTAACTGCTGAACGCTGTGTCGACGGGGGAACTGCAAAACTGGAAGTTATAAAAGGACTCAGGGCCAAAACCCCCCTGGGAAATTTGCAGTTAACCCGGGTAAAAAAGGGCGGCAGGGTTTTAATGGCCGGCCCGAATAACAGGCGGGATTTAAATGAAGCTGTCCAAAACCTTAAGGGTAAAGGGGCAGAGGTCTTGATTGTTGACGGGGCTTTAAATCGGATGGCCCCACTGGCCGGAACGGACGTTTTTGTCCTGGCAACCGGAGCAGCCAGAAGCAGCAATCTTGCTACCCTGCGCCGGGAAACGGAAATTCTGGTCAGGGTTTTAAACCTCCCCCGGCTGGTTCCTGGAGAAAAATCAGCCCATTCCTACTTCCTTACCGAAGACGGGAAAAGGTCCCTGGGGACAGATTCTCTTCTGAGCAGGGACCGGGTCAATAATATTTTTAAAAACACCGGGAAAGTAAAAGAAATCTATATCAAGGGAGTCCTTACCGGGGAAGCTTTTTCTGAGTTAAACCTGTCCCTATCACCTGCAGGTTGTAAATTGATTGTTTCCAATCCGATAAACCTCCTGCTGGGAGAAGAGCTGCAGGAACTGGATAAAGCAATAAAGAACTGGAAAAAACAGGGAGGGGGACTGGGAGTTGAGTTTGACCTTCCCCTGAAAGCGATAACTATTAACCCCTTTTTTCCTGACTGGCAGGAGCGCGGCCGCTTTTACCAGCCCCGCTACGTGGAGGAAGATGAATTAAAAAATGCTTTCCAATCCCTTGGAGTTCCGGTGATCAATGTCGTTCGCGAGGGTGGGGAAAATCTCTGGGAAACTGTTATTTTTGGAGAAAACTAGCAGGATTTCTTTAGCTATTCACGAATATATAGTAAAGGAAGAAAATAAATTTTTTACCGCGACCGGGACAAAAAATTACCGGCGGACGAAAAATGACCCGGAGGTGAAAGCCGGTGTCTAACCTGTGGGAACTGCAGCAGAGGATTGTTCCCGATTTGACCGAACAGATATTGAAGAGATACCATATCCTTAGGACCATATATCATTTTCACCCCCTGGGGCGGAGGCTGCTGGCCAAAAGGCTGGATTTTAGCGAGAGAGAGGTCAGGGGTGATTTGGAATTTTTAGTCCGGCAGGGCCTGGTCCAGAATACTTCCGCGGGTGCTGTGCTCACCCCCGAAGGAGAGAAACTCCTCAACTCCCTGGTAAAAATGGTTAGAACTATCCAGGGAACAAGGGACCAGGAAAATATTCTCAAAAGGTACCTTGGTCTGGAGGAGGTAATAATTGTTCCCGGGCAAGGTGACAGGGTTCTGCAAAGGGAGGAACTTGCCCGCCAGGTCGGAAATTACCTCCACGAAAAAGTTGGAGAAGAGGGAGTTCTTGCAGTAACAGGAGACACTACCCTTGCTGCAGTAGCCCGTGTTATGAAAAGAGGGCGGAAAAAAAGGATAAACCTGACTGTAGTCCCTGGAAGAGGCGGACTGGGAGAGAAAATGGAACTGGAAGCAAATACAATAGCCGCAGAAATTGCCCAGGCCTTAGGGGCTCAATACCGCCTGCTCTATCTTCCGGAAACCAGCAATCCCAGGACTCTTGCTGCTCTAAGGCAAGAACCGGCCGTTGCCGAGGTCCTTGATCTTTTGCAAAAAACCGATATTCTACTGCACGGGATAGGAGCATCCCTGGAAATGGCCAGGAGACGCCGACTTCCCTCCGAAGAAATTGAAGTGATCCGCAGCCGGGGTGCTGTGGGTGAAGCCTTTGGTTATTATTTTAATTCCAAGAGAGAGGTTGTTTACATTACCCCCAGTGTGGGAATTAAGCTCAAAGATTTGGAGAGGATCGACAAAGTTATTGCTGTAGCGGGAGGTTTGGAAAAAGCAGAAGCTATCGTGTCTGCCGTTAATCCCATGTTTCAGGATGTTTTAATTACTGATTCGGATGCCGCCACGGCAATAATAAATAAAATCAAAGAGGAGGGTTCGATTGATGACAGTAAAAATCGGAATCAATGGGTTTGGAGCGATTGGTAGAAGGGCGCTACGCTACGGGTGGGATAATCCCAATATTGAGTTTGTAGCCTGTAATGATCTGGCTGATCCGGAGACGCTGGCCTATCTACTCCAGTACGACTCTCATTACGGTCGCTTCCCGGGCAAGGTTGAGGTAAGAGATGACCTTTTGGTTATTGACGGGAAGGAAGTCAGGGTTTTTGAAGAGAAGGATCCCGCAAAAATCCCCTGGGGAGAACTGGGAGTAGATGTGGTCCTGGAAGCAACAGGGGTATTTACTGATGCAGAAAAAGCACGGGCTCACCTGGAAGCCGGGGCCAAAAAAGTACTAATTGCCGCACCTGCTAAGAATGAAGATGTTACACTTGTAATGGGAGTAAATGAAGACTGGTATGACCCCGAAAAGCACCATATAATTTCCATGGCTTCCTGTACGACAAATTGTCTTGCTCCCGTGGCCAAGGTTCTCCACGAAGAGTTTGGCATCAAAAGGGGGCTGATGACCACCGTCCACGCCTATACCGCGGGGCAGAAAATTCTTGACGCACCTGCTGGAAAGCTTACCCGGGGACGGGCGGCAGCCCAGAATATCGTCCCTACTACAACGGGTGCTGCCAAGGCTGTTACCCTGGTAATGCCCGAACTTGAAGGAAAGATGAATGGAATGGCAATGCGGGTTCCGACCCCTGTTGTTTCCATTGTTGACCTTGTAGCCGAAGTGGAAAAGGATGCCAGCGTTGAAGCAATTAACGCGGCCATGAAAGAAGCAGCCGAGGGCAGGTTAAAGGGGATCCTTGGCTATGAGGAAATGCCCCTAGTATCCAAGGATTACCAGGGAGATAACAGGTCCTCTATCTTTGACGCCACCCAGACCATGGTAATCGAAGGAAAAATGGTAAAAATTCTCGCCTGGTACGATAACGAGTGGGGTTATGGCTGCAGGCTGGTGGATCTGGCTGAATATATCATGAAAAAAGGGTGATTACATTGACCCATAAACGCCTGATTGATCTTGATGTAAAAAAGAAAAAAGTAATTGTCCGAGTTGACTTCAATGTTCCTCTGCAGGAAGGCCGGGTTCGGGATGATACCCGAATCCGGGCCGCCCTTCCCACCCTGGAGTACCTGCTCCAGGAAAAGGCTTCCCTGATAGTTTTATCTCACCTGGGAAGACCCAAGGGCCAGGTAACAGATGATTTGCGCCTTGATCCAGTTGCCCAGAGGTTATCGGATCTGCTCCAGGCCGAGGTCCTTAAAAGCGACCAGGTTAGGGGTCCGGAAGTAAAGAAGATGGTGGAAAACCTAAGGGCCGGCCAGGTTTGCATGCTGGAAAATACTCGATTTGACCCGGGCGAAGAAGAGAATTCTCCTGAACTGGCCCGGGAGTGGGCTTCTCTTGCAGATGTATTTGTAAGTGATGCTTTCGGAACCCTGCATAGAGCGCATGCTTCCAACGTGGGTCTGGCTGAGTTTTTACCTACTGCGGCCGGGCTGCTTGTGGAAAAAGAACTGGAAGCCCTCGGTTCCCTGCGGGCCGAGAATGTGGATAAACCCTTTGCCGCTATTTTGGGCGGTGCCAAGGTTTCAGATAAACTGGGTGTAATTGAGGCGCTGTTACCCCGGGTTGACTTCATGGTGCTGGGCGGAGGTATGGCCAATACTTTCCTTGCTGCTGAAGGAAGGGATATGGGTGATTCCCTCGTTGAAGAAGATCAAATCGATAAGGCCAGGGAACTCATGGAAAAAGCCCGCCAAAGCAAAACGGAAATAATTTTGCCTTCGGACCTGGTTATTTCCCCCAAGGTCGATGCAAGTTATGAAAAAGCAGTTACCGAAAATGCTGTTACTCCGGGCTGGAAAGCAGTTGATATCGGTCCTAAAAGTATCGATGTTTTCCGGAAAAAACTCAAAGAAGCCGGGACCATTTTCTGGAATGGGCCCCTGGGAGTTTTCGAAGTGGATGATTTTGCCCGGGGAACAATCGAAATTGCCAAAGCTTTAAGTGAATATTCGGCCTGGACCGTAATAGGCGGAGGAGATTCTGTGGCTGCTGTTGAAGCCGCGGGAGTAGCTGATAAAATGGGCCATATCTGCACCGGCGGTGGAGCAGCATTGAAGTACCTTGAGGGTAAAGAATTACCCGGCTTAAAAGCTCTGGAGGAGGAAGAATAAATGGACCTGATTGTTGGTAACTGGAAGATGAATCTCGGGGGGCGGGATAGTCTTCAGTTGATTGAGGGAATACTGGAAAGATTTAAAAAACCCCTTCCCGGTGAAGCTGTAGTCTGCCCCCCGGCAACTGCGCTTTTTATGGCGGGGAATAGGGTAGAGGAAACCCCCCTGCAATTGGGCTGTCAGAACGTATTTTATGAAAGAAAAGGAGCCTACACCGGGGAAATTTCTCCAGATTTTGCCCGGGAAGCAGGGAGCAAATATGCAATTATCGGCCACTCCGAACGCCGCCAGTTTTTCTCCGAGGGGCCCGAAATAAACAGAAGAGTTGCAGCGGTGATAAATTCGGGTATGATTCCAATCCTCTGTGTGGGAGAAAGCCTTGAGGAAAGGGAAGAAGGTAATGCCTGGGCTGTTGTTCAAAACCAGTTAAAACAGGGACTGCAGGATATCTCCACCGAAAAATTATGCGGTCTGGCTATAGCCTATGAGCCGGTCTGGGCAATTGGGACTGGAAAATCCGCATCGCCTGAAGATGCTCAGGAAATGGCTTCCCGCATCATTGAAGAATTAAACCACCTGCAGGGCCTCCGGGTTTTATACGGAGGGAGCGTTAAGCCAGAAAACATATCAGAGTTTATGACCCTTGCAGAAATCGATGGAGCCCTGGTTGGTGGAGCGAGCTTAAAAGCTGATTCTTTTGCCAAACTAATTTACTGGGAAAAGTAGGGGATATCATGGAGAATAATAAGCAGTTAGCACTAATAGTTATAGACGGTTGGGGGATTACAGAAGAGGATCCGGAGGGCAATGCTTTCCTCCAGGCAGAAACCCCTTACCTGGATGAGCTGATGGCCAAAAAAACCTGGACCCAGCTAAAAGCTTCCGGCGAGGAAGTAGGACTGCCCCCGGGGCAGATGGGAAATTCAGAAGTGGGGCACATCCATATCGGCGCGGGAAGAGTTGTGGACCAGGAATTAACCAGGATTACTCGGGCGGTAGAAAAAAATAAACTGCCGGGAAATGAAACCCTCAGCAGGGCATTTGACCAATTAAAAGAAAGAGGGGGCAAACTCCACCTTTTAGGTTTGCTTTCCGATGGGGGAGTCCATTCGCACATAGATCACCTTAAGGGCCTGCTCCGGGCTGCCGATGCAAAGCAGATTGCCGATGTTTATGTTCACGCCATCCTCGACGGTCGAGATACCCCGCCCCAATCTGGGCCGGGTTTTGTTGAAGAAATCGAGTCTGAAATGGAAAAACTGGGCCTTGGAAAGATTGCTTCCATCGGAGGGCGTTATTATTACATGGACCGGGACCGGCGCTGGGACAGGATAGAAAAAGCATACCAGGCCATGGTTCGGGGTAAGGGTCCCCGGGCAGAAAATGCAGGTGAGGCCGTAAAAGAGGGTCATAAAGCAGAAAAAGGAGACGAGTTTGTTATACCCCGGGTAATTGATGCCAGAGGAACGGTTGAAAGTGGAGATCTCATTTTGTTTTTCAATTTCCGGGCGGACCGGGCCCGACAGTTAACCAGGGCTTTTACCGAAAAGGATTTTACGGAATTTGGCCTGGGATCGGATGTGCCTAAAATTGATTTTATTACCATGACCAGTTATGATGAAAATTTCGATCTGCCAGTTCTTTTCCCCCCCCAGGAAATTAAAGACTGCCTTGGTGAATGGTTGAGCAAAAAGGGGAAAACCCAGTTAAGGCTTGCAGAAACAGAGAAATATGCCCACGTAACTTTCTTTTTCAATGGGGGAGAAGAAAAAGAATATCCAGGTGAAAAACGCTGTCTTGTTCCTTCTCCCAAGGTGGCTACCTATGACCAAAAACCAGAGATGAGCGCTTTCGAGGTAACGGAGAAAGCCCTGGAATACCTTGAACAGGGGATTGAAGTTTTAATAATAAACTTTGCCAATTTTGATATGGTGGGCCACACGGGGTACTTTGACGCTGCGGTTCAAGCAGTTGAAACAATTGATAACTGCATGGCCAGGCTTGTCCCCGCTATAACAGCCAGGGGAGGCCGAGCAATAATTACCTCGGACCACGGGAATGTGGAGAAAATGAAAAACAGAGAAGGTGCCCATACAGCGCATACTTCCAACCCTGTTCCTTTTATTCTCTGTGCTGATATTGAGTTTAAATTGCATTCAGGAGGTGGGCTGAAAGACATTGCCCCCACTATCTTAGACTTATTGGAGATGGAAATCCCGGCAGCGATGACTGGGGCTTCCTTAATTGAAAAGGAGGGATAGCAAGTGGAGTTTAATACTACAATTGTTGATATTCTGGGCAGGGAAATAATTGATTCCCGGGGAAATCCTACCGTTGAAGTTGAGGTGTTCCTATCCAGCGGAGCCTGGGGTAGAGCGGCAGTACCTTCCGGTGCTTCAACCGGGGCTTCTGAAGCACTTGAACTCCGGGATGGTGGAGATCGTTTCGGTGGTAAGGGGGTCACCAAGGCAGTCCGGGGGATAAATGAAACCATTGCCCCGGAGATTATTGGTTATGATGCTACCGAGCAAACCGAAATTGATGAACTGCTCATAGAACTGGATGGGACAGAAAACAAAAATGTCCTTGGAGCCAATGGAATTTTAGGTGTATCTCTCGCAGTTGCTCACGCGGCCGCAAATGAACTGGAACTGCCCCTTTACAGGTACCTGGGAGGTGCCCGCCGGTTATACCTTCCTGTTCCCCAGTTCAATATTCTCAACGGGGGACAGCACGCCGACAATAATGTAGATATCCAGGAATTTATGGTTGCACCTGTAGGAGCCAGAAGTTTCCGGGAGGCTCTCCAGATGGGGAGTGAGATCTATCAAAGCCTGAAAAAGGTCCTGCAGAAAAGGGGTTTATCTACTGCAGTAGGGGATGAAGGAGGTTTTGCTCCGAATCTCAAGTCCAACGAAGAGGCATTAACTACCATAATCGAAGCGGTGGAAAAAGCCGGATATAAAATGGGGGAAGAGATTAAACTCGCAATTGACGCTGCTGCAAGCGAATTTTACAGGGATGGCGCCTATCACCTGGAAGGTGAAGGAAGGAAGGTAGATGGTCCGGAGCTCGTAGAGTATTACAAGGGATTAATCAAAAAATACCCCATTTATTCCCTCGAGGATCCCCTTGCTGAAGAAGACTGGGAAAACTGGTCTCGCCTGACCCGGGAAATTGGAAAGAGAGTTCAGATAGTAGGAGATGACCTGCTGGTAACCAATACCCGATTCCTGGAAAGAGCGATTACAGAAGGAGCAACCAATGCTATTTTGATTAAACCCAATCAAATTGGAACCCTTACAGAAACATTTGATACAATTGAGATGGCTCATCGGGCTGGTTTCAATTGCGTCGTATCTCATCGGTCTGGGGAAACAGAAGATACTACTATTGCGGACCTGGTGGTTGCAACCAATTCCGGCCAGATCAAAACCGGCGCACCGGCTCGCTCGGAAAGGACAGCAAAATATAATCAGCTGTTGAGGATTGAAGAAGAACTGGATGAAATAGCCGTTTTCTTTGGTCCCCGGCTGCAGAAAGGATAAACTAAAGTCCCCCGCTTCAGCGGGGGACTTACTTCGGGACCAGGTTTTTCCTGGAAATAATTTAAATTTTACCTTAAGGGTATGTAAAAGACCAAAGTTCTACTTAAAATTCGTGAAAATTTTGTGTAGGAGGGTAGTTTTTGCGGGGGGTTTTTGTTGTTTTTTTACCCAGACTGTGTTACAATATGGAGTGGCAAAGTTTGAAGGAGGTGCACGAAGAATGACCATTTTGAAAGTTTTTCATGTCCTGGTATCCCTAGTATTAATTGCAGGTGTTTTGCTCCAGTCTGGTAAAAGTGCCGGGCTTTCCGGAGCAATTGACGGTGGTGCAACAGCGGTTTTTGGCAAAAAGAGAAAAGGCCTGGATGAACTCCTGGCCAAATTAACCACTGTCGCTGCCATTGCCTTTATCGTCCTATCTGTTATTATAGCTGCTCTGTAGAAAGGAGAGGAATAGACCTTGACTGAAATTCTTGCAATTGTCTGTGGAGTGATCGGGGTAGCCGCGGCAATCTTTTTTACCCTCCGGGTTCTAAAAGCCGAAGAGGGTTCGGATCGGATTAAAGAGCTTTCCCAGGCTATCCAGGAAGGTTCCATGGCCTTTCTCCGCCGCCAGTACTCTGTGCTGGCTATTTTTGTGTTAATTGTTACCGTAATTATTTTACTTATTCCCCAGATGGATTCCCGGATGGCGATTTCATTTATTGTAGGGGCCTTTTTTTCCGGTTTGGCTGGCTTCTTCGGTATGAAAATCGCTACAAGGGCCAACGGCCGGACAACTAATGCCGCCCAGGATAGTCTTAACAAAGCTCTGGGAGTAGCCTTTTCGGGTGGTTCGGTTATGGGAATGTTTGTGGTAGGCCTGGGACTTTTAGGTGTCACTATTTTTTACATGATTTTTGGGGAGGAGGTCCAGTTAATCCAGGGTTTTGCCTTTGGAGCTTCTTCAATTGCCCTGTTCGGCCGTGTCGGAGGGGGCATTTATACCAAGGCTGCTGATGTTGGAGCAGACCTGGTGGGGAAAATTGAAGCAGGAATACCCGAGGATGACCCCCGAAATCCTGCAGTTATTGCTGACAATGTTGGTGACAATGTGGGTGATGTTGCTGGAATGGGTGCCGATCTTTTTGAATCTTATGTAGGTTCGATTATTGCTGCAATCGCCCTGGGCGCACTTATTGCACCGGAATTTATTTTGCTTCCCCTGCTAATAGCAGCAGCGGGGATTATTACCGTAATAATTGGGACCAGTTTTGTCAGTGTAAAGGAAGGCGCCGACCCTGCTAAAGCACTGGAGAAAGGAACACTCGTAAGCGGAATTCTTTTAATTGTAGCTGCTTTAGTACTGGTTAATGTAGTTGTTGGATCAGGTCATTTAGGGCTCTTCTGGGCCATAGTAACAGGGCTCGTTGCCGGGTTGATTATCGGTCGTTCAACTGAGTATTATACCTCGCCGGAAAAGAAACCAGCCCAGAGTATTGCAGATAGCTCGCAGACCGGTCCTGCAACCAATATTATCCAGGGCCTGGCAGTAGGAATGAGAAGCACAGCCATTCCGATTATAATCATTGCCCTGGCCATAATTATTGCCTACGCCCAGGGGCAAAATGCTCTGGGCGATGCAACTGGAGGACTTTACGGGATAGCTCTTGCCGCAGTGGGAATGCTTTCTACGGTAGGCATGACGGTCGCCGTCGATGCTTATGGACCAATTGCGGACAACGCCGGGGGAATTGCCGAAATGGCCAATCTTGACCCCAAGGTCCGGGAAAGAACCGATAAACTTGATGCAGTTGGGAACACAACTGCTGCGATGGGCAAGGGTTTTGCCATAGGTTCGGCAGCTTTAACAGCACTTGCATTATTCTCAGCTTTTACCCAGGCCGCAGGGCTTGATCTTATTGATTTAATCCAACCTCAGGTTATCGCTGGATTGTTCCTGGGGGCGGGGTTACCCTTTCTTTTCACTTCCATCACACTGCAGTCGGTTGGAAAGGCTGCCTTTGAAATGATTGAAGAGGTCCGCCGGCAGTTCAAGGAAATGCCGGGGATAATGGAAGGGACCACCAAACCTGACTATGCTCGCTGCGTGGATATCAGCACCAAGGCTGCTTTAAGGGAAATGGTTATTCCCGGCCTCCTCGCTGTCCTCGCGCCCATATTAATTGGCCTCTGGAGTGTTGAAGCCCTGGGAGGTCTCCTTGCCGGAGCACTTTCCTCGGGAGTCTTGATGGCTATTATGATGGCTAACGCCGGAGGCGCCTGGGACAATGCCAAGAAATATGTAGAGGCAGGGCATTACGGCGGCAAGGGAACTGAAACTCATGCTGCTTCCGTAGTTGGGGATACTGTCGGAGATCCATTTAAAGATACTTCAGGGCCTTCTTTGAACATCCTGATCAAGTTAATGACCATTGTTTCACTGGTATTCGTGCCCCTCTTTCTATAAATAGAAAAGAAAAGCCTCTGCCCAATGGTGGAGGCTTTTTTTCTGCAAACTTTTCTCTCCTGTGTTATAATATGGAACAGGGAAAGGAGAATCATATTGAAACTGGAAAACCCCCAGCAATGTTTTGGTTGCGGACAGGAAAATCAAGACGGTTTGCAGCTTGCTTTTTCTTATAGTAAAAACAGGGTCTGGACTGAAACGGTTTTAAAACCCAAATACCAGGGGTACCCAGGAATTGCCCATGGTGGAATTGTTACAACCCTGCTGGACGAAGCAATGGCGCATGTCTTAATGAAAAAAGGTTTATTCGCCGTTACTGCGAAGCTCGAAGTCAAGTTTAAAGAACCCGTCCCCATTGATGAGGATATAATGGTTGTGGGGGAAATGGATGAAGAAAAATCATCTTCGCGGATCAAATATCTTTGGGCCTGGATAGAGGATGAAAAGGGAAAAATCCTGGCTCGGGGCCAGGCCATGTTTGTTGACCAAACTTCAAAAGTTGCCCGGAGTAAAACGGAGGAGGAATCCTGATGACTCGAGAAGAAGCCCTTAACCTGGTAGAGAAAAAAGTAAAACAGAAAAACCTGATAAAACACTGCCTTGCTGTGGAAGCAGTTATGAGAAAACTGGCAAAAGAATTTGGAGAAGACGAAGAAAAATGGGGTTTGACCGGTTTGCTCCACGATATTGATTACGGGGAGACAATGGATAAGCCCGAAGAACACAGTATGCGGGGTGCAGATTACCTGGAAGAGATGGGCATGCCTGAAGATATGGTGCAGGCGGTGCGTGTCCACAATGAAGCCCACGGGCTACCCAGGAAAAGTATGATGGATAAGGCCCTTTATGCTGCTGACCCCTTAACAGGGTTGATTGTCGCGGGAGCTTTAATCCATCCCGAAAAGAAACTTGCTCCTCTGAATACCGATTTCTTACTCAACCGTTTCCAGGAGAAGTCTTTTGCCCGTGGGGCGAACAGGGAACAGATTTCTTCCTGCACGGAATTGGGCTTGACTCTGGAGGAGTTTATTGGTCTTGGCCTGGAAGCCATGCAGGAAATAGATAAAGATTTAGGACTTTAGGAGGTGTTAGCATGAACATCTATGATTTAATCAAGAAAAGGCGCAGCATCAGAAAATTTGAGCCCAAAGAAATTGAACAGGATAAGCTGGAAAGGGTACTTAATGCGGCCAGGCTGGCCCCTTCGGGAAAAAATGTTCAGGCCTGGAAATTTATTGTTGTCCGGGATCCCGAGCGGAAAGAACAGCTGGTGGATGCCTGCAAGGGACAGAAATTCATGGCTGAAGCGGATGCTGCAGTTGCAGTAGCTGTCAATGAAGAAGAAGTATATCAGGGTCACGGGAATTACATGACTTCTTTTGCAGTTGACGGGGCGATTGCCCTGGATCACCTGATACTTGCGGCAACCCATGAAGGCCTGGGGACCTGCTGGATCGGGGCATTTGATGAAAATAAAGTTCGGAAAATCCTGAAGGTTCCCGAACCATATCGAATTGTTGCTCTTACCCCTCTCGGGTATCCTGCCCAGGAAGGCAGGGACAGGGGGAGAAAGAGCCTGGAAGAAGTTGTAGTTTTTGAAACCTGGGAATAAAAAGGGAGGGCATCCCGCAAAGGGGTGCCCTTCAGAGGATTTAAGAGGAGGAAAATTTTGATGAGCGCAAGACAGGAAATACTGGAATTCATGCGGGGCCGAACCTACAGGCCGATGACCTTCGAGGAACTGGTAGAGGAGTTCGGACTGGCCAGAAAGGATCGAGAGCCTTTTGCCCAGCTGCTGGCCGAGCTGGAGAAAGATGGGGCTATTGTTAAAACCCGCAAGGACCGTTATGGAATACCGGAAAAGATGAACTTAGTGGTTGGAGTTCTCCAGGGCCATAGGAAAGGTTTTGCCTTCCTGTTACCCGAGGACCCCGAACAGCCAGATATCTATATTGGCCTGGAGAACATGAATGGTGCCATGCACCGAGACAAGGTCATCGTCCGGCGGTTAAAAAAGGGTAAGGGAGAAAAAGATGAAGGAGAAGTAATCAGAATCCTGGAAAGGGCCAACGAGAAGGTTGTTGGTCGACTGGAAATAGTTCGGAATATAGGTTTTGTTGTCCCCGATGACCCCCGGATTTATTATGACGTATTTTTACCCCCGGACAGTATTAAAGACGCGGGGGAAGGCGATAAGGTTATTGTAAAAATTGAAAAATGGCCCCGGGGTCGGCGAAATCCCGAAGGCAAACTGGTCCAGGTCCTGGGTGGAGAAGATGAACCGGGTGTGGATATTGAGAGCCTTATTTATCGCTTGGGTTTGCCCCGGGAGTTTCCGCGGCAGGTTGAAGAGGAAGTCCACAAGGTAAAAGAGGAAATCCCCGAGGATATAAAAAAGAACCGGTTGGATCTCAGGGATAAATTGATCTTTACTATTGATGGCGAAGACGCAAAAGATTTTGATGATGCGGTTTCCCTGGAAGTTAAGGGAAAGGGGCAGGCCCAGCTGGGAATTCATATCGCTGATGTAGCCCATTATGTTCGGGAAGGAAGCGAACTGGATAAGGAAGCGCGGGAAAGGGGAACCAGCATTTACCTTGTAGACCGGGTTATTCCCATGTTGCCTGAGAAAATTTCCAATGGTGTTTGCAGTTTGCGCCCCAACGAAGAAAGGCTTTCAGTTTCCCTTTTGCTCGATATTAATATGGAAAATGGAGAAGTTCTCGATTATAACTTTGCAGAAAGCATAATTGAGAGTAAAAACCGCCTGACCTATACCGAGGTTAACAGAGCCCTGGAAAACGGGGAATCCCTATGGAAAAATGAGGAAATGTTTAAAACCCTTCGTAGAATGGAGCACCTGGCCAACGTTCGGCGCAAAAATAGGGAAAAACGGGGAAGTATCGACTTTGATTTTCCCGAACCCTACCTGGAACTTGATGATCAAGGGGCTCCTGTGGCCATTCACCGCCGGGAGCGAGGGATTGGAGAAATCCTGATTGAAGAATTTATGATTCTCTCCAATGAGGTTATCGCGGAACATTTCTACTGGAGAGAACTGCCTTTTATTTACCGGATCCACGAACGACCGGACCTTGGAGATATCAAGGAGCTCAACGAGTTTTTACACAACTTTGGTTTTCATATCAAGGAAGAGAATGGAGACATCAAGCCCAAGGATATTCAAACAGTGCTGGAAAAAATCAAGGGTAGGGAAGAACAACGGCTCATTCAGACTGTCGTACTTCGCTCCATGAAACAGGCTCGCTACCACTGGATGAATATGGGTCATTTCGGCCTTGCTTCCGAAAACTATACCCACTTTACTTCTCCCATTCGCCGTTACCCGGACTTAGTTGTCCACAGGATCCTTAAAGAAGTCCTGACCAAAGGTTCGCTCAAGCCCAAGAGAATTGAGCAATTGGAGGAAATACTGCCCGATGTAACCCGCCATAGTTCGGACATGGAACGCCGGGCCATGGAAGGGGAACGGGAATCAACTGACATGAAAATGGTTGAATATATGGAGCAGAAAGTAGGGGAAGAGTTTGAGGGAATAATTAGTTCAGTTTTGGCCTTCGGCTTTTTTGTGGAACTGGAAAACCTGGTAGAAGGCCTCGTCCACGTCAGCACTCTGACAGATGATTATTACCATTTCCTGGAGAAAGAATATGCCTTCCAGGGAGAGAGGACCAAAAAACTCTTCCGCCTTGGAGATAAGGTCAGAATCAGGGTTGATAAGGTTAACAGGATGCAGGGAGAAATCGATTTTACCCTGGTTCGGGAATAAAGACCTGTTGACAGTAGTTCCTGAGGTGTTTATAATATAGGGACGACAGGAGGGGAGAAAAATGAGTCGCGCAATCAGGGTGGTTGCCCGGAACCGCAAGGCCCGCCATGAATACCATATTGAAGATACAGTTGAAGCAGGTATCGTATTGCAGGGAACCGAAGTAAAATCAATTAGGGCGGGGAAAGTTAACCTCAAGGACTCCTTTGCGGCAGTTGAAAATGGTGAGGTTTTCCTGTATAATATGCATATAAGCCCCTATGAGAAGGGCAACCGACAAAATCATGAGCCAGAGAGAAAAAGAAAACTCCTCCTGCACAAGAGAGAAATTCGCAAGTTGATTGGGTATAGTAAAAGTACGGGATACACACTGGTACCACTGCAACTCTACTTTAACGAACGCAACCTGGCCAAAGTTGAATTAGCACTGGCCCGCGGGAAAAAGATCTATGACAAAAGGCGCGATATTGCCGACCGAACTGCGAAAAGGCAAATGGAAAGAGCACTTAAAGAGAGGCAGAAACAATAGCGGGGGTGACATGGTTTCGCTCCGCTGGCGTAGGTATTAGTTGCGAGCCGAGGACTCCTTTCACTCGTAAAACACTGGAACTTCAATTTTAATTGCCAACGAAGACTACGCATTAGCTGCAGCTTAAGACTGTAGCTCGCCCACCACGGCCGTTCCTGCCGGTTGTGGTCCGGGTGTCATAAAAAGCAGGATATGCTATCCGGTCACCCGGGCCGGATAAGCAAAAACTTACCGGGTTTACCCGCCGAAATCCTGTCTGTAGGAGTTCGGTTGGGGAAATTAAAATACAGTCTACGCTCGTAGAAGCTAATGCTGGCCCCAGTGGATACGCGGGTTCGATTCCCGCCACCTCCACCAAATGAAATAATAATATTGATAATCCAGCTTGAGTTTGTCACCGGCAGGAAGTTATCTGCCGGTATTATTTTTTGGGGGGTTTAATAACTTGTTAAAAAAGATTTTCTTTCTGTTATTATTTTTGGCTTTATCAGCAGGAGTGGTTATGGCTGAAGCAGACGAAGTCGAGGCCTGGAATATCCTTATTTTTTACCAGAATAAACACGTGGATAACCGGATGGATGTTTTCAATGTGGATTTAGAGTACGAAGATGAAAGTATTGTACTAACAGGTGAAGTGAGCAGGCTTGATTTGATTCATCCCCTTAAAGAAGAACTTGAAGAACATTTCCCGGAGAAAACAATAATAAATCATACAGAATTGGTTACCGGGATTGGTTATGGTCTTGTGGGAGAAAAATTCATAAGTGTAAAGGCGGGTCCCGGGGGAGACAGCGATGTTACCCAGTTAATTTTTGGTGATCCGGTGCATATCCTTAAAAAAGAAGGTGATTGGCTGCGGATTCAGGGTCCCGATTTATATCTCGGGTGGGTAAATGAAGAGGGGATTTTGCCCATGGGAGAAGAAGAGCTGGGCAGCTGGCGAGAAGGGAATTTTTTCATTGTTTACTCAGAAAAAACTCTTTTATATTCTGGCCCTGATTCTTCGGAGAGAGAAATAACTGAGATAATCCACGGAAGCAGGCTCAGGATAATAGAAGAAAAAGACAGCTGGAGCCAAGTTTTTCTACCCGGAGATTTAGAAGGATGGGTTGCAACGGATGATTTAGTCCCTGAAAGAGAAACCCAAACTGTTGATGTTGAAAGCATTATTTCTGTGGCAAAAAAATTCTTGGGAACTCCTTATGTTTGGGCCGGGACTCACATTGAAGGAACGGATTGTTCGGGTTTTATTCAGAGAGTCCTTGCTGTAAATGGGATCTATTATCCCCGAGATTCAGATCAACAATACATTTTCAGCGATCAGATAGACAGAGAAAAAATGACCCGGGGAGATCTGGTTTTTTTCTTAACTTATCGAAAAGGTCCTTCCCACCTGGGAATATATCTTGGTGACGGAGATTTTATCCACGCCGGGTCGGGGGCGGGAAAAGTAATCATTGAAAGCCTTGATCCTGAAAGTGAGAATTATAACGCTCGCCTTGATAATGGCTTTTTAGGGCCTGCAAAGATAAGAGAAAACTTTGAATTTCTTGCTCCCTGGGTTCGTTCCAATGAGGGTTTTTAGCGACTAATTGCGTTGACATTCGGAGGTGCATGTGGTATATTAGGTTACGGGAAAAATGAATACGGGAGTGGCTCAACTGGTAGAGCACCGGACTCCAAATCCGGCGGTTGCGGGTTCAAGTCCTGCCTCCCGTGCCAGATTTCAA
>PWGV01000020.1 GCA_003554585.1 Halobacteroidaceae bacterium
GAATCATTCTTGCCACAATATATAGTATGTTGTAGATCAATTAAACACAACATACAGTATGATTTTAGTTGTTATTTTGCAAAATAGACCTTTTTGTGGGCGAACCATGAACATTAGAATCCCAAGCAAACCCCCATTAAAAAAGAAAATTCCAGGCTGAACTGAAAATAGCCCGGAACAAAGAGTATGAAAACATAGACAAGAATTCCCATAACTCTGCCCGGGCTATTATTGACACAGCGCCTAAATCATCAGATTGATTATATTTTTCTGGTTAAACACGGTAAAAGCAAAATAACTGCCTTTTTCTACAACCAGTTTCCCATTTATCCTCCTCCAGCAGGAAACATAAGCACCACTCTATCTCCATTTTTAAGTGTCTCTTCCAGTTCTGCTTTTTTGCCATTTATTAAACACAACATATTGAGTCGTCCTTCATTATTATACAGTATGTTTTTAAATTTTCTGCCGTACTTATCACAAAGTTTTTCAAGCAGTTTTTCCAGTCTAATTCCTTCTTTCATACAAACTTCAATTTCTGAATCTCCTGCTTCTCTTTGCAGCAATGAATACATCTTTACGGTTACTTTAATCATTCCTTCCCCGGTCATCTAACACGCTACCTCCTAAATTTTTAGCTCATCTATTAGCCATTCCAGATCCATTTCAATAAGCTTTGATTTTTTAGGTGCCCCGGTTTCCTTATCCCAGCCCATCATTTCATAATAAAGCCTTTTAGCTTCTTCATACTCTTCTCGATCATTGGCCAGACCTTTTAAAGGACCGCTTTTTATGGGCTCATAAAGTCTGTCAGGAAGACTATCATCTTCTGGAGTAAACCCTTCTCTCACATTGAAAGCTCTGAACATAGTTACTCTTTTCTCTCCCTGTTTCATAAGCTCCCAGAGACTGCTCTCCCAGCCTGTTATGGCATTAACAAGTTCAACCAGATGTTCCATGGTTAAGGTTCTAACTGGAGCAAAAGAAAATACACAAAGAGCCAGACTATCCATCATACTAAAGTGATTTTGTAAATACATGAATTGTCTGATTTTTTGGTAATCCATACCGGCAGCTTCAATGCGTTCAATTAGAGCCAGGGGCTTGGCCTGTTCTACCCATGTATCCAGAGCACTTTCATCAAAATCAGTATCATGCTCCACCACCACATGGTCTCCTCCTAAAGGTCCTACCATATATCCAAAGCCTACCATGCCTTTAGCCCTGCCATCATGCATTGCAATCTCTTCTCCTTTTGAATGCATGGCATACTTTTCAGCTTCTTCTCCCAGTTTTTCTGCTGCTCTCATAACACCTTCAGCAAGAAGATCCCCTATCCCTTCTCTTTTAGCAATCTTATCTACTAATTTTACCATAGCATCGGAATTACCAAATTCAAGCTCAATTCCTCCTGTGTCCTTCTCATCTATAACACCATTTTCAAAGCATTCCATGGCAAAAGCAATACTATTACCCGTGGAGATTGTATCCAGCCCATATTTATTACAAAGTTCATTGCCTTTGGAAACTGCTACCAGATCATCCACACAACAAAATGAACCTAAAGCTCCAATTGTTTCATACTCTGGACCGCCATATTTGGGATTAACCTCATAGGGTTCCTCAGTCTTAACTACCCGTTTACATTTTACCGGACAGGCATAACAGCCCTCTCCTTTAACCAGTATTTCCTCTGTCATCCTCTCGCCAGATAGATTTTCAGCATTTTCAAAATATCCGGTTTTAAAGTTTTCTGTAGGCAGCATGCCGCCTTCATTTAGTGCGTTTACCAGTTCAGCTGTGCCATATTCAGAAACTCTATCATTAGAAACATTATCCTTGAAGTTTTGAGCAAACCATTTTGCCCTTTCTCCAACCGTTTTTTCATCAGCCATATTTATATCTCCACTACCGCGTACAGCTATAGCTTTAAGATTTTTAGAGCCCATAACCGCCCCCATACCCAGACGGCCATTTGCATGTTTTAACTCATTTAACACGCAGGCATAGCGAACTAAATTTTCTCCCGCCTGTCCTGTGGAAGCAATACGTATTTTTTCATCTCCAAGTTCCTCTCTAATTATTTTTTGGGTCTCACCTGTATCTTTTCCCCAGATCTTTTTAGCATCTTTTATCTTCACCTCTCCATCATCAATCCAGAGATATACTGGCTTCTCCGCCTGTCCTTCTACAATAATCGCTTCATATCCAGCAAATTTAAGCTGGGGAGCCCACCATCCTCCGGCCTGGGTATCAGCTATTCCTCCGGTCAAAGGTGATTTCGACACTATAGCATATCTGCAAAATCCAGATACTGGTGCTCCAGTGACAACACTGGCTGCAAATATAATCTTATTTTTCGGCCCGAGGGGATCTATTCCAGGATCTAGTTCTTTTAAAAGATAATACGCTCCTAAAGTTGCTCCTCCCATATACTTTCGAAAAAAAAGTTCACCAGGCTCTTCTACTTCGATTTTCTCCTCTGTTAAATCTACTCTTAAAATCTTTCCGCTGTAACCATGTGGCATAATTTTTCACCTCTTTTATTTTTGTTAACACTTAAATTAATTTACATATAATTACCATATATTACAGCTAAAATAGTTTGTAAATTATAATTAAGTTTTATATACTCAAATTATTTTCCTTGTTCTCCTATTATATATTTTTGTTCAAGTTTAATGAATCTTAATTTTTAAGTATAATAACACTTAATAACAGCAAAATATTTGGGGGGCGAAAAATTCGCCCCCCAAAAAACATACTCAAAGACTACTATCTGTTTATTAGTCAAAAGGCCATTCTTTACCTTCAGATTCAAATGTTACTGGATGGACATTTTCCTCAACATCCTCTTCAGTAAGCAGCATTACCATAGGAACATCATAACTGTAAGTTATCTCATCTAATTTGCCTTCCATATAAAGCATTATAGTCTCTGCAACATGATCACCAATTGTAATAGGATCTCGAAATGGCACACCAGCTAACCTTCCCTGCATGAGATAATCAATTTCTTCGATAGTGCCACCCCAGCCGTAAACATCAACCTGATC